>JBBRFT010000311.1:0-3943 GCA_038241375.1 Spirochaetota bacterium | reverse complement strand
CAGTTCCTCTCTCTCTTTTCCGCAGCTGTGATTATACTCAACTGAATCACGATCAATCAGCACCGTTGAACGAAGCATCATATTTTTAACATCTGGTGATAGAATAAACTGTTCTGTACTGAAACCGGGCGGGTTATCACTTCCGGTTTCACATAAAACAAGTTCAGCAGTTTCTAATGAAATTGCCTTTTTGATCACACTGGTAAATTGTTTAACAAGTTCATCAAAGGTTTTAAGTGAATAGATACTCCCGATGAAGTCCGACTCAATTCGCATAAGTTCGATTTTTCTTTTGTTAAAAAATCTCTCAATGTACTGGTGCACAATCCGGAAAAAATGATAATTTATAAAAAACCAAATAATTCCGGCAATAAACAGCAAAACAATATTATCTTTTTCGATATAGGGATAGAGCAGATATAAAATTATTATATTCGGTACTGTAAGTATTGCAGACAGAAGCCCCCAGATTGTAGCAATCTGGAATATACCCCGGAAATCAAGAAGACGGTGACGGAGAACTCCATAAGCTAAAAATGAAAGCGGAATAAAACTGAAATTCCCCGGAGGATATAGATCGATTCCCACTATTGCGGGATAATTCATAATAGATAGAATCCCGGAGATCAGAAAAGATGCGATGATATATTTAAGTTTAAGCCTTATCATCTGATTTTTTTCGACTCTGATTTTACGGATAAAAAATATGATTAGATATACCAGAACAGAAGCAGCGTAAATTCCAAAGGCAAGAAAAGCAATACCGCCCTGCCCCATGTATCCCCATGTATATTTATTCAATGCCGGTATATAATATTCCGTCGGGGTAAAAAGTGATATTATAAAACTGATAATAAAAGAAATTTTAACTAAACGGCTGTTCCCGATGCCGATAGCCCGGAAAAAATAGAGCAGACTGATAGCCGGTGTGTATACATAGAAAAAGTGAACCGCTCTCTCAATTTTTAATATAAGATCCTCATTACCCCTGAATAACTGATGACAGATAAAAACCGGACTGAGGAGAGACCACCATACACATAAAATTACAAATAAAATATTCTCTGATTTAAAACTGCTTTTAAAAAGAACAATATAAATAATTATAAAACTTACAATAAGAGAAAGCAATGGAGGAAGAATATAGATGGAGAGGTTAACTGTAATTAACTGCACAATTTAAACCTTTTTCCTTTTGGCATTTACTGAACATACAAAATTTTAATTTTTAAATATTACATCAAAACAATCCAATTTAAAGTCAACTGAGCATTTTGCCTATATAGTTTTAAATTTAAAATTCCTGATTTAATTATAGTCAACACAAATTCACGGTCAGTTACATTTTCAAAATTATAAAAAAATTTATTTGTTGCATTTTTACATTTAGTGTTTTTAATTTAGTAAAACTGTATATTTGTAATTAAATTTTATTTTTAATATTAAACTGACACCCCCGACAGATATTACGGGGGTATCCTTATAAAGATTAGATGCAGCAAAAATTCAGATAAGAATACCGAATTTATTTAAAAGAATTTCAACCGGAGAGATGAATGACGAAAAATACCCGTTTATACAATAACACTCTGGAAAAATGGAGTGAATATTTCGGCAGCTGGTTTAATGACGAAGAAAATTTCCGCGGAGCACGCATGGAGAGTGAATTGTACCCATACTCTGCACTTTTTGAACCTATAAAAATAAATTCACTCACTATTAAAAATAGAATAATTATGGCACCCCTTGGAAACATCAATATGGCCGATGAAACCGGACGGCCATCAGCAAAAATGCTGGCCTATTTTACCGAAAGAGCTAAAGGTGGGACCGGCCTGATAACATCCGGAATTGTACCGGTAAGCCACAATATCGATCCGAGTGTTACAGAAATCGGGAACCTTTCAATTTTCCCCAGAATTGACAGATCAAGAACAAACTACACGGGATGGCGTGATCTGGCAGAATCACTTCACTCATTCGGTACTGCTTTCTTCATTCAGCTCTCTCCAGGTATGGGACGTGTGGGCTCTCCGGAATGTCTTGTTAAAAAATATAAATTACCGGTATCTGCCTCATGGAACCCGAATTTTTACATGCCGCAGATTCCATGCAGGCCATTAACCTTTATTGAACTGAATAAAATAGTAAAAAATACAGGTCAGGCTGCGGCAGACGCGCAGGCAATGCGGATTGACGGTGTATATCTCCATGGGCACGAGGGCTATCTTCTGGAACAGTTATCAAATACCGCATTCAACAGAAGACTCTTCGGACCATACAGAGACTGGCAGAAATTCGGGATAAAACTTGTTAAAGAGATAAGGAAACGCTGCGGTAAAGATTATCCTATAATGTACAGAATCGATCTCTCGCTTATGCTAAATGCAACATATGGCAAGAAAATGAGTAAGGTTTCATCTCTTAAAAAATTCAGAAATGAAAGGACTATAGAGATGACACTTGATTATCTTAGAAATCTTGTAGCAGCCGGTGTGGATATTGTAGATGTTGACCTTGGATGCTACGACAACTACTGGCTCCCTCATCCTCCAGAGGCGATGCCGCCGGCATGTTTCATTGAAGTTGCGGCGCTGGTTAAAAATTTCTTCCGGGAAAATAAAATCAGGTCCAACGCGGGGCTTGAAGTACCCGTTGCAGCAGTTGGCAAACTCGGGTTCCCCGATATAGCGGAACGTGCTCTCCAGAAGAATCAGTGCGATATGATAATGCTGGGACGCCCGCTGCTTGCAGATCCGGAGTGGCCTAATAAAGTATATGCTGGTAAAAACAGAGAGATCATTCCCTGCATAGGGGACCAGGAGGCATGCTTCCACGAGTTTCTGGAAGGGGGTCATCCTCAGTGCTCTGTAAATCCCAAAACCGGATTTGAAGATATTTACGAATCTCTCCACCCTGCATATGAAAAGAAAAAAGTCGCCATCGTCGGTGCCGGACCTGCGGGAGTTATGTGTGCATGCACCGCTGCCGAACGGGGACATGATGTAACGATCTTTGATAAAAATCCCTCGGCAGGGGGAGTTGTCATTCCAGGCTCGGTCCCGAAAATTAAATTTGAAATATCAAATTATCTCTCTTATATGAACAACCGACTTTTACAGACATCAAAAAAACATAAACTGAAAATTGAATTTAATAAAACCATGACTGCAACATCTCTTAAAAACGGAAAGTACGATACAATTGTAATCGCAACCGGCGGAAGTGCTATCAAACCTGAAATCCCCGGAATAGATAACGACCATGTATTTCAAACAGTGGACATTCTTATGAATCCTTCAAAATGCACAGGCAAAAGAAATGCCGTTGTAATCGGCGGCGGGTCTGCAGGATGTGAAATGGCTCACTTCCTGTCATTTGAACTCGGCATCGAAAACGTAACGGTAGTTGAAATGCAGCCGGAAGTAATGCAGCATACATTCACTGCAAACAGAGGGTATATGATCCATTATCTCGAAAAGAAAGGTGTTAAACTTCTGAACTGCACAAACGTTAAACAGATTAAAACCGGAAGTATAGTACTCAATCAGAATATATCAAAAAGGGTTCCCGATCCGTATATTACATGGAAACCGGTTCTACCTGAAAATATCCCCAATCCATTCGCGAAAAAAATTGATATTAAAAACAGAGAAACAGAGATAGCTGCAGATATTGTTATACTCTCAATGGGATGGAAACCGGATAGAAGCCTTTACGAAGAGTGCGTAAGACGTCAGGTTGCGCCGGAGATTTACCTTACAGGTGATGTCTATTCAACGGGTAAAGTTTTTGAAGCAACCAAAGGTGGATTTGCTATCGGGCGAAGGATTTAAGGTTAAATCAGTATTGAAATATAGATATCTGCATAACCTCATATATACTGGATGGGCTATGCAGATATACCTGAAACTTCTATTCCGCAATCTTACCTGTCCTTCTC
>JBBRFT010000310.1:0-3947 GCA_038241375.1 Spirochaetota bacterium | reverse complement strand
CGGATAAATAATAATTTCTGTAAAGAGGGATTAAATTGCATATCCATGGATACAGCGCTTCGCATACCCACCCCTGAAAATAAAAAAATACTTTCCAAAGCGAAAGTAAAAATATAAAAATGCCATTAAATATTAAAATTGAAATTAATTACCGGAGGAATAAATTTTGAAAAAAGCATCAATCGCATTTATCGGAGGATCGGGTCTTTACGACATTGAAGGAGCAAAACTAATTGAACAGCTCGACATTGATACTCCATGGGGAAAACCATCCGACAAAATTGATATAGTTGAGATAGAAGGGACAAGAGCCGCGTTTCTGCCGAGACACGGAAGGGGTCATGTTATGCCGCCCCATCAGCTGAACTTCAGAGCAAACATTGCCGCACTTAAGATGATTGGAGTTGAACAGATCATTGCATTTTCTGCAGTAGGAAGTCTTAAAGAGGAGATTCCTCCCATGGATTTCGTTCTTCCTGATCAGATTATCGACAGAACAAAAGGGAGAAACGGAACATTCTTCGAAAACGGAATTGTCGGCCATGTGGGATTTGCCGATCCATTCTGCAGCAGACTCCATGACATTATACTCCCCGTGGCCAAAGATCTGGGGCTGAAGATGCACACTGGCGAAACTCTTATAGTAATGGAGGGCCCGGCATTCTCCACAAGAGCAGAGAGCAGATTATACAGATCCTGGGGCGCTGGAGTTATCAATATGAGTACAATTCCTGAAGCTAAGCTGGCTCGTGAAGCTGAAATGTGTTATGCGGTTATATGTATGAGCACCGACTACGACTGCTGGCACGAAAGCGAAGAGGATGTAACGGTAGACATGGTTATAAAAAATATGAATACCAACTCGGCAAATGCCAAGGAGCTTGTTAAAAAACTTGCAGGGCAACTGGGAAAAGAAAGAACCTGCGGATGCAAAGAAGCTTCAAAATTCGCGGTGATTACAGCGCCGGAAAAACGAAACATTGATCAGTCTAAAAAACTGAGTGCGATTCTGCCTGATTATTTTCAGTAATTTAAAAATGCTGTTCTCCCCGCCGCCAAAGGCTGCGGGGAGATAAAATCTTATATTTAAGACTAAATTACATATTACAGGAAACTCCAAACAGGGCTTCAATACTATTCTTTTCAATAAAAAGATCAAACTCTGTCCCGCTCATTTTAAATTCAGAATTAATCTCTGTCCTTTTAATACTAACCGCAAATAAGAGTGAATAATCATCGGAAGGTCTTATATCAATACCGGAAATTAACTGATATATATAAAGATTCCTCAACCCGACCTGAACTGAATCATCCCCTGCGGATTTAGCTTTATATGTGATAAAACTACCTCCAAATCCGATATCAACATAACGGTTATACCTATAGTTCAAACCAGCACGCGCCAGAGCGGTATATATGATGCTTATTTCACTTGTACTCTCGGCAAGATTTGAATCATTGCAGCTCTTCTCTTCAAAAGAGAACGGTATTATATAACCCGCTTCCATTGATAGCTTCCACCTCGAGATTGGCCTTATCCCAAAACCAATCATTACACCTGTACCATCATCATGCATATAATAATCAGAAACTTCACTTTTACTATTCACAGAATTAGAAGTCAGTTCGTAACTCTGTCTTTCAAATCCGTAATTCCCTGTATTGAGCATTGCTCCGAATTCTAAATCATCATCTCTATAATTATAACCTATAACGACGCCCGTTGTTATCCTTGTTTTTTCAGAAAGAAACTTTTTTGTTGAAAGCGTGCTTGTTATTTCATCTTTCTCTTCTGATTTATATGAAGCTGAAGTTTCAATCCGCAGACCAATAGAATCATTATTATTAATTTTATATGAATAAGCCAGTAATAAATCAGACCCAAATGTCTTATTCTCTTCTGTTGAATGAGCTGTATATGCTCCAACCCGTGTATCTGTTTCTGAACTGCTCAATGTAATCTGATCTTCACCATTTTTTGATATACCGAAGCCATAGGAACTTCTTCCCGATTTTAATACACTTGAGAAATAAAGAGCACCATTGAAATCTTCACTCAGTTCAGCATCCGATCCTCCACTGGCGGCTCCGACTTTAACATCCGATCCTGCATCAGAGGAAAGAAGATATGAATACTGATAAAAAATTGACACATTATCCCTCGGCTGTTTCGACATTAATGCAGGATTCCGCAATGCATTTAAACTGCTGTCGCTATTGACAGAGCTCACTCCTCCGGCGAAAAAACCTTCCGCATAAATATTCCCTGACAGGAAAAGTACAAATAATATCGATTTCATCAATTTTAATGGCATATTTTTAAGTTTCCCTTAAGTAGCATTTTAATTATTTACGGATAGAATATAAACTTGGAGATTATATTTTAAAACTATATAGCTTTAAAAGCAAGAAAAAATACAAACACAAGACTAAAGTATCTACTCATTAAATTGATGGTATTTTTTTCCGCCGCACTTTCGACACGGCGGAAAGCCGTTTTACCAATGGTTTTCGATTAGTTACATCTTAAAGAAAAATAATTCCTAATTTATTTGACAAAAACAGTCTATATAAATCATTGTGGCACAAGTTTTTAGCATTGAATTAGTATTAAATTTTATGAAAAAAGTCATTATAAACTTAGTAACTATAGAATTTTTTTCAAAAAAATCGCATATGCTATTGACTTATTGGTATTTAATTGTTTATTTAAATACAACACACTGATCATACAGGGTTGTAAAATATTCAGTATGACTCAATCAAATCCTCATAAAAAGAACCGGCAAACTTTAGACAGCCCACCCCGGGCTGTTTTTTTTTCCTTTTCCCCTGATAAATCTAATTCCAGCTGACCAAAGTCATCCTTAGCATAATTTGCTTTACATATTTAATTAGTAAAATATATTAACATCTATCTTTATATATATACTTTAATGCCGAAAATATAAACAGGCACTGGACTTAAATGAGAGGAATTATGAATAATGAGCGCTACACAGCAAAGGAATCACTTCATATAAAAATGGCTTTTGCCTATCTTGCAGCATTGACACTTACTCTTTTTACAGCCGTTTCATTTCTCATGTACAGCCGGGTTCCTGCAGCTGAAGTGGTTCCTGTACTTATCTCTTCATTATTCTGCATTCTCCTTGCTTCTATATTTTTCAAATTAAAAAGAAATAAAAAAGATTCAAAAGTGATACCATGGATTCTTTCAATATTTCTGATACTCCTTCCTTTCGTTACAAAACTTAAATATGCAAATGAATTCGGATGGACTTTTGCTCTTCAATCATATAACAGCTCAATGCTTCTTATCCTGTTCTGTTTTTTCTCATGTTTATTTCTAAGAGAAAAACTTTTTATTTTTATATCTTTCTTTACAATCTCCTTATGGTCACTTTATCTATATGTCGCACTTCATGACGGGGCTGAATATTCATGGGAGGCTGTAATCAACGGAGTTCCATATGAAGGAGTGGTTCCGACCAGAGAACTTTTTCTAATAATAGCTACTTTTATAATTTCTTATGTTGCTTTCAGATTAATAAGAATAGTAAATACTTTCGAACAAAGGACGACAACACAAACCGCTGAAATAGAGAAAAGAATTGAACAGATGCATTTAATGAATCTGGAAACCAAAGAGAGTGTCGCAACTCTGCTAAGTGAAGTAGATTCTCAGAATGCCCTTGTTGTAAGATTTAATGACAGAATGCAGAGCCAGGCGGCAACCTTTGAAGAGATATCCGCAACACTGGAAGAACTTCGCGGATCATCAGAAAGCATTCATAACACGACCCTGGATCAGATCGAGGGCAACGTCCGAATGGATGATATCGTTGGAGATTTCAAAACAATAAAGAATGAAACCAAAGAAAACCTTAACTCTACATATTCAGGACTTCATGGTATATCAGAAAGAACTAACGAAGCGAACACCA
>JBBRFT010000309.1:0-3949 GCA_038241375.1 Spirochaetota bacterium | reverse complement strand
ATAACCTCAGCCTGCGGCATAATGTCTGTGTTGTTTGAAATGATAAATTGAGATATAAGATCAAGAAACTCTTTAACTTTGTCCGCGGTTTCAATAATCTCTTTAGTCCCTTCCGTGGAAAATTCGAGTTTATAATCGTACTTTCTTCTTATCAGTTTCATTATTGATTCACATTCATCACCGATACTTTCAAGGTCACTCACCTTATTAAGCATTGAGTTAAGTTCATTGCTCTGGTCTTTTGAAAGATGATCTCTAGATACCTTAACAAGAAAAGTTGATATCTCTCTTTCAAGAAGATCTATCTGATTTTCAAGAGTCTGTATCTCTTCTATCTGTTTTCCAAGTTTCTTGTCCGGATTTTTTATTACATCTACAACCAGATTGTACATTGTATTTACAAAATCTTTCATTCTCTCAATTTCAAGGCTTGCCTGATTAAGGTTAATTGAAGGTATTGCAACAATATTTGTTGTAATATACATGAGGTGCGCTTCTGTTTTTTTGTCCTCTCCCGGAACCATCCATGTTGCTAGCATAGCAAGTTGTTTTATAAATGGAAGAAATACTATCGTATTTATCAGATTAAATCCGGTATGGAAAGCAGCCATGTGTGTTGCAATAGCAGTCGATCTGACAGCAAGGTCCGGTGAAAATGGATCTCCCGGAATAAGCCAGTCAATGGCTGGTATAAAAAAAGATTTAAAAATAATCAGTATCCAGGCTACACCCAGAAAATTGAAGAGAAAGTGCACTCTGGCTGTTCTTTTAGCATTTATAGGAGAACCAATTGCTGCGATATTGGCAGTTATGGTTGTTCCGATATTTTCACCCAGTATAAGGGCTGCTGCAGTATAAAAGTCAATAAATCCGTTAAAAGCCAGAGTCATGGTCATTGCCATTGTGGCGCTCGATGACTGAATCACCATGGTTATTACTGTACCTATTATAACAACAAGTATTGTTGACCCTATACCTGTAGCTTTATATGTTGCCATGAATGTAGTAATAAGCTCCGATCCTCGCAAATCTTTAACAGAGTCACTCATTATTCCAAGACCTAGAAAGAGTATCCCGAAACCGAGCATAAAGTCGCCCCAGCTCTTTGCCTTATCGTTATCAATAAATCGGATAAAGAATCCAAGAGCAATCGCGGGTAGCGCGAGCATATTGATTTTAAACTTAAATCCCACAAGCGCTACAATCCATCCTGTCACGGATGTTCCGATATTAGCACCGAAAACTATTCCAGTTGCCTGAGTCAATCCAATAAGTCCTGCGCTTACAAAGCTTACCAGCATTACAGTTGTCGCGCTTGAAGATTGTATTATTGCTGTAATTCCGAAACCGGTTAGAACACCTTTAAATCTGTTATTAGTAGCTTTCCAAAGAATGTTTTTTAATCCTTCACCTGTTGCGGACTGAAGCCCTTCACTCATGATCTTCATACCATAAAGAAAAAGACCTAGTCCCCCTAAGACTGAAAATGTGATGTTCATCATTATAAGTTAAATCTCCTTATCTATGTTTTAATGATATTTAAAACAAATTCGTTGTATTGAAGCGTATGAATTATTTAAAATAATAATATATAGATCAATATATTATTGTATAAAGATTTTGTAAAGATTTTGTAAAGATTTTTCATTATTTTTACTTTTAATATTAAGATTTTGTTTATAAATAGTGTTTTATATTAATCTTTTTGATCTTTAATACAATAAAAATTTGAATTTACAGACGATTTTATTTTTAATCTGATGATTAATCTGTTATATCTTTATTTTAAGGGAGCTCTGCGGTCACGGAAACGGAGTTTTTGGGACTGCTCATAAAGACAATTGCGTTTTTATTAGTATCTTCTAAAAAAAATGTTTGTGTTCAGAAGTGGTAAATCTGATTGTAATGCTAATAATAGTATTCAGCAGAGGGAAACGTGCAGCTGCGCGACCCCGTTTACGGGGAGTGAGGAAAGTCCGGACATCAAAGGGCAGGATGCCGGGTAATACCCGGGCGCCGTGAGGCGATGGAAAGTGCAACAGAAAATATTCCGCCGCCTCATCTTTTCTCACCCCCTCTCCATTTATGGAGAGGGGGTTGGGGGGTGAGGCGGTAAGGGTGAAATGGCGAGGTAAGAGCTCACCGCATTCATCGTGAGGTGAATGGCAGTGTAAACCCCATCCGATGCAAAGCCAAGTAGTCAGCCGCTTGAGGGCTGCCCGCTCCAGGCTGAGGGTAGGCTGCAAAGATGCGTATGGCAACATACGCACAAGATAAATAGCTGCTTAAACAGAATCCGGCTTATGTTTCCCTCTGCTGAACATTATTATTTTTCAGCCCCCGCACCCCGGAGGGGGCAAGGAAGAATTGCTTTGCCCCCTCCGGGGGTGCGGGGGCTGTTGGATGTAGTCGTAAGTTATTTAGAACAGGGTATAGGAGAAAACAGCTCCTAAACTAACCCCGCAGGAAAGGTGAAATATGGAAAAACAGAGAAAAATTATCGTGGCAATTCTTGCGATTCTGGTATTGATTGCAGTTATTGCTGTTGTAGATGTTGGTCTGAAAATAGAGAAAAAGAGCAAATCAACTATTGCATTAAATATGCCGCAGTTCGGTCCCGGTGTAGCTGTTATTCGCATTGATGGCGCCATAGAGATGTCAGGTTCCAGGGGGCCGTTTGCTAATCCTTCCGGTGCTGAAGCCATAATTAAGCGTCTTGGTGAGATTGAAAAGGACACCAGTATTAAAGCTGTTGTTGTCAGGATCAATTCTCCCGGCGGTACTGTAGCTGCAACTCAGGAGATATATGAAAAAATATGGAAACTTCGTAAAAAGAATATAATTCTAGTTGCCTCAATGGGCGATGTGGCCGCTTCGGGCGGATACTACATCGCTTCGGCTTGTAATTATATAGTGGCCAATTATGGGACTATTACAGGGTCAATTGGTGTAATAACAACATCGCCGAATCTTAAGCGTCTCTTCGATAAATACGGAATTCAGATGAATGTTATTAAAAGCGGAAAATATAAAGATATACTTTCCACCAATCGGGATATGACCGCAGAGGAGAGGAGTCTTCTTCAGGAGATGATCGATCTCTCTTATAATAAATTTATAAAGGATATTGCTCTTGGAAGAAATATGAACCAGGAGGATATTCGTCCGGTCGCAGACGGCCGTGTCATGAATGGAGAGACTGCTCTTAAAAATAAACTGATAGATCAGCTGGGGACATTTGAAGACGCCATATTAAAAGCCAAAGAGCTTGCTGCGCTTGATGCGGATGCCCCGGTTTATGAAAAAGAAGATTCATCCTTTCAGGAAATTTTCGGATCAATAAAAAATGTTTTTAGCGGTAAAACCGGTATGGGGAGTGAACTTTTTTTTAATCCGTATAAAATTGAATACAGGTATATGCAATGATAGTTGAAACTTTTAAATCACTGAGATGGGCGGATTACTTTCTCTATGCGTTAACCGATCCGCGAGAGTTGTATAGAAGAATTAAACAGAAAGATCCCGATCCTTTCGCGTTGAGTTTTATTGTACCATTTATTGCGGCATTATTTGATATACTGGTGCTTTCTCGTGCCGGGAGAGAATCGGCGTTCTTCTATTACAAGATCAGTTACGGCTGGATTCTGGTTTTTATCTACGCACTCTTTAAGATTGTGGTGTACTCATCTCTTGTTGATATTACTGCGCAATTTTTCGGCTATAAAGGTAATATCCGTGAAATTATAACAATAGCAAATTTTTCATTGTTCCCGGGAGTTCTCTTTCTCCCTGTTTTTTATTTTTTTTCTGTAATAAATTTTGCTCCAGGTTTTTTCTATGTATTCTTTTCAATTGTTTTTTTTATCTGGTATGCTATGATTTTCATACAGGGAATTTCAGAAATGCATTCAATAGATTTCGGTAAGTCATTGGTAATATTTTCACTCCC
>JBBRFT010000308.1:0-3957 GCA_038241375.1 Spirochaetota bacterium | reverse complement strand
AAGGCAGTATTTCGCTGCTGCATCGGAGTACGACAGTATCATTTGAAATTTCATAAGTCATCACCTTTGACCAGATCTCACCATGATCGGGATATTGAACTGATCTGCCGTTTATATTAACTGAACAAGAATCAACCGACGGGAAGCAATCGTCAAGACCTGATGCATCGAACTCTTCAAAATTTGAAAACAGTTCAGGTGTGGGAAATATCTCCTGTTTATGCTGAAAATAGAATTCAAAATTTTTATCCTTATGAATAACTGAAGCGATCTTACCCCCGAGTTCCGGGATCAGCGTCACGCATAGAAAGTCATTCTCTATTTTCAGGGCATTGACCCCTTTAAAAACTATTCCGGTAATCAAAATATCTCCATTATTTATATTATAACTTAATACTCGCCCCCTCCGGGGGACTGACTTGCACCCACATCATGCATAGTAAACCAATCGTGCATCAAATTTTCAGCCCCCTAAATCCCCAGGAGGGGGACTTCAAAATATTGTTGTTATTCCTGCACTTTTCAGTTATTCATCTCGATATTCATCATAGTCCTTTAAAGCTATCTTCAAGTCCCCCTCCGGGGGATTTAGGGGGCCGTTGAGTTGTGGGTACAAGTCAGCCGGGAAGAGGAGCCGATTAATGATAATGTTTATCATTAAAACTTATTATAAACTTTCTCTGCAAAACCGATCTGATCTTTTAACTCAATGATTTTACCATCATCAAGTATCACCCTTCCGCTGAATTTCCCGAATACCTGATGCTGTATCGATTTAAGCAGAATAAGATTGGCAGATGAATAACGATCGAGTATGGGAACAAAATCGAGTTCGAATCTTCCGTCATCTGAAGTAAACTTCCATGGAGACATGAAATCATCTTTCCCGTTTTTAACCGGAATCATAAAATCCACACGGCTTAATTTATGAGCAACCCCGTTGTAGAATATCATGTTTTCAGTTGCAGCACTTGTATCACCAAAACCATAACCGATATTAAATCCGAAAGGTATACCATCGGGAAGAACAACCGACATTGATCCCCAGTACCATGTATTTTCATATGTCCATACACCCCGCCCCCAATCCAGCAAACCCAGTGAATCGGGGGTATCAAAATTATAAGTTCTGGTGCCGTGAACAACTTTTCCGCTGGCCTTCATTGTGTTTATTTTATGATTATAATAAAATGCTTTTTTATCTTCTGCAAATGGAGTTGCTATAACCATTGTATCCCGGGGTTCATCCGTTAGTATCAGATCAACAAGTAAATTTTCACCCTTTGTAAAATTTTTAAAATCGCAATGCAGTTTTCTTTGTATCCCATTATTTACAAAACTGATATCTACAGTTTTATTTTTGAAAGCCGTTATGCCCGCTTGTGAAGATTCAGGTAATTTTAGTTTTCCGAAAGTCAAAGGGATCATAAGTGTATTACTTTTTTCTTTTTTCTCAATAAAATCAAAAACCGTCACATTTACAAGAGCCATATAAGAATTATCCGCAATGGTAAGCGCAACTGCATGTTTTGAATTCCCAATGTAATAATAATCCCACTCTTTTATTCTATATCCGGCAGCTTTAATATCACTCCGCCTGTAATCGAGCAGCAGAGTTGTTGCATACCCCGGTTCACTCAAATGACCACTCTCATCAAGAAGTTTATGACGTTCAGTTAGTCTATGCTGATTCTTCACTGCATCCTCCGGTTAGCGATTTGAATTTCAACAAACGTATTATATAAGAAAATAACTTCCGCTCACTATGGCGGATCAATTAAATTCTATAAATTTACTCGAGTTAGTTCCCTGCTGTTTTTATTCAGAAAAAAACTTTAATATTTCATCAGCAGTGTCATCCCTGTCATAATCCACTGTGACAACGTGATTGCTTCTGCTGAATGTAATTTGCTTTTTTATGGAAGATCCGATATGCGAATAAATATAATCCGCAGAATCAGCAGGAATAACCTTGTCACCTGATGATTGTATTATCAAAGCCGGTACTTTAATTTCCGGCAGAATTTTCATGGCGCGTTTCACCAGTTTATGCAGTTCCCACCCCTGATTGACAGGAGTTGTTCCCGCATAACTTACATGCACCGCCAGAGCTTCAGGCATATTGATGCCCGATGTTTTTCCCGGTTCATAAATTATTTTTTTTACAAGACCGGCAAGTGGAGCAAGATATATACCCGGGCTTTTAATTTTCCGGAGAGCGGAAATCATGCAGATCTTTTCCGGTGAAAACTCATTCGCAAGCAGTGCCGTAAAAATTCCCCCCATTGAGAGTCCGACAATATAAACTTTTTCAGAATGTGCCGAAAGTTCAATATATGACTCCCTTGCAGCGGTGAACCAGTCATGCCCCTTTGTATTAATCATTTCATAGATAGATGTTCCGTGACCCGGATAACGCGGAATAGAAATTGAATAACCCGCCTGATAAATCTTTTCACCAATATATTTCATTTCATGCGGGTTCCCGGTGAAACCGTGAAGCAGAAGAACTGCTGCACTGTTTTTTCTTAACTTTAATACTGACTCTGCACCTTTCATTACCTGTACCAGATTTTTTTCCATAAAATACTGCTCCATCAATTATTCAAATAATAATTCGAGTTATGTGAAACTATAAACTTTCAATATTCTGCAATTTAATCACAAGCATTACCTGCATCGTACACAAGTCCACCTCCGGGGGATTTAGGGGGCTTTATTTAAATTCTACCTTTTCTCAACAACAAACTTAAGAGAACATTCACCGCATCTCACGGTTGAGACATTTACCACAGCCTTCCCCGATTTCCCATTTGTTTTAATGTAAAAAGCGGCAGCCCCGCCAATGAGAGAGATTGTATCATCTCCAATCAGTGACACCACTCCGTTACACTTAATTTTCACTACTTCATGAGCATAAGGGAGCAGGTTGCCATTTTCACAAACCATCTTAAGCACCACTCTTACCGCATCCCATGTTTTATCTTCTATAAGATTATATCTGTCAGCTTCCGCTTTAAGAGATGGTTTGTTTACACTCGATTTAATAACTGTTTTGATAAGACGACCGCCGGTATAGCCCTCAAATTTATATGAAGTTTTTTTACTCCCCCAGTTACCGATGTATGTACTATAAAGCCGGTATCCGTCGGATGGGCGGACTTTAGAACTTATCATAACCCGAAGCATCTTCAGTTTATATTTAACAGGGAGTGGCCCTCCGGTAACTGCAGTATAATTTAAAACATCTTTTACAATATCCGCATGAGATTTTTTCAGATTCTCATTCTGCTGAAGATACGGACCTACAAAATCATCAATAACAACAGGAGGATGAGGGAGATGAGGGAAACTTTTATAATCGGGATAAAAATCACCGATTAAATTATCATTTTTATAGAATCGTATAAAATCGCAATTTGTAAAGACATGTACTGCCCCTATAATACTGGCCGGGTGTTCCCCTATATCCATGCTTGACGGTATTTCCATAACCGGAATTTTACTCTGCTGAGAACTATAGGCATAAGCTGCAGGTTTCGGAATTCGGAACATGTCCGTAACACCGTGATAGCAAATCTTATCGCCGCTTCCAAAATCCTTGTGTGTATTATAGTCGGACATACACCAACCGATTGCTCCGCTTATACGGTCATTGCCGTACATTTCATTGAGTACACGAATGTGACGCATAGCATGTTCAAGACGTTTCTCCTCGTGATCAAAACGTTTAGTCGGAAACATATGGCCGTTGTGTTCAGTAACAAGATATGGTGCATTTTTTGATTTTGTAATTAGTTTTACATCTGCAAGAGGTTTGTTGTCGCCACGATAGTTAAAATCATTATAAGTATAAACATCTTCAATAAGATTACTTCCGGCAATACATCTTACTCCGCCGGTCTGGCGTGTCGGGTCGAGCTTTCGTGCCAGTTTATTTGTTCTCTCGTAAAGATC
>JBBRFT010000307.1:0-3962 GCA_038241375.1 Spirochaetota bacterium | reverse complement strand
GAAGATGAAGAAACGGATTTTCTGGCCATTTTACGGGACACATGAAACATCTACATATGAGAGCATGTTTGTTACACCTCTCTATTTTCGAATCAAAAAAGATCAGGATTATTTAAAATCGGAGTATCATATTACATGTATTATTGCCTGGTATTTGAAGAGAGATTATACCAGGATGCATGAGTATTACGGCAACTCATGGAGATATTTTAAACTGTGGCCTCTTTTACAGGTTGAATGGAGCGATACAGGGATGTATTCTGTTAATGTTCTCTCGCTGCTTCCATTCCGCGATACCGCGGGGTACGAAAAACTTTATCAGCCATTCTGGACTCTTTATGAATACAGGAGAAAGACCGACGGAGAGAAGCATCTTGGTCTCCTCCTCCGGACATATTATCAGGTCTGGAATGATGACTTTTTTAAAATGAAAATCCCACTTGTTATTAATTATGAAAGCAGAGGGGATACTATAACTGAATTTACCATGCTGCTCAGTTCTTTCGGTTATGAAAAAGACCGGGAGGGGACGTATTTGAAACTTTTCTGGATCCCGCTGAAAATAGGACAGGGAGATGAAACTCTGGCGCTTAAAAAATATAATGAAGATAACGAAAATAAAATGAATGAAGACCCCGATCTTCTATATAATGAAAAGATGTACGGGTTTAATCCTGCTCATGGAAATATGGCCGGCGGAGATTTAAACGGAGAGATGTATTTTAAAATGGATTTCCGGATATGATATATTATGGAAAATAAAAAAGAAAAATGGATTATTAACACATTTTCCGATATCGGAACAAGAATTATTCATCAGCTTAAATTTTCAGGATTTACACTAATTCTGATATTCAAAACATTTCTTGCGCTAAGGTTTGTTTTTAAAAAAAGGGGAGAGATCGTCAAACATATGTATATCTCCGGAGTAAAGAGTATTCCCGTATGTTCTGTCGTTGCTTTATTCGGAGGGATGATTCTTGCTCTGCATAGCGGACTTCAGTTTATTAAATACGGACAGCAGGATTTGGTCCCCACTCTGATGATAAATATTATGAACAAAGAGATGGGTTCCATTCTTTCGGCAATTATTATCACAGCATTCTCCGGAGCGGCAATGGCTGCCGAACTGGGGACAATGAAAGTTTCTGAAGAGATTGATGCGCTTGAGATGATGTCCATTAATCCGGTAGCTTATCTGGTTATGCCGCGGGTGGTGTCGATGCTTCTTATGCTCCCTGCTCTGTCTATTTATACTGTTGTTCTCGGTGTAACCGGAGGGGCAATTGTATCGTATTTCCAGCTGGGGATAACAACTGAAACGTATTACAATATGGTTTTTGAATCTATATGGGTTAAGGATATGTATGTGGGTCTTCTGAAGAGTTTTGTATTTGCTCTTATTATTTCATCCATAAGCTGCGCAAACGGGCTTAAGGCAGAGGGTGGCGCGCTGGGAGTAGGGCAGGCGACAAGGATTTCCGTTGTTTCATCATATCTTATGGTGCTTATAGTCGGTTATATTATTACGGCTCTCTTTTACGGAGGGTTTTCATGATAGAGTTTAAGGGTGTATCAAAAAAATTCAAAAGTAAAGTTATACTGAATGATGTTTCTTTTGTTATTGAAGAGGGTGAAATATTTGTTATTATAGGGCTTTCCGGTTCTGGTAAAACTACAATTTTACGGCACATTGCGGGATTTCTTGAGCCGGACAGAGGGGATGTTCTTGTCGATAATATAAAGATGAATAGAGCAAAATCGAGTGTAAGATCTGAATTAAGATCGAAAATGGGTTTTCTCTTTCAGTCCGGTGCTCTTATAAACTGGCTTTCAGTGCGGGAGAATGTCGCTCTCCCCCTTGTGGAACATAAACTCGGGACTATGGATGAGATAAATAAAATCGTTGATGAAAAACTTAAACTTCTTCAGTTGGATGATGCCGGGGATAAAATGCCCTCGGATATCAGTGGAGGTATGAAGAAGAGAGCCGGTCTTGCAAGAGCCATAGTGCGTAATCCTGCGATTATTCTATATGACGAGCCTAATTCCGGTCTTGATCCTGTAATGTCGTCCAGGATAAATGAATTGATAATCAGAATGCAGGAAAAACTGAATGTCACATCTGTTGTAGTAACACATGATATGAAGAGCGCTTATTATATTGCCGACCGGATCGCCATGCTTTACGAGGGCAAAATTATTGAATGCGGAACACCGGATCAGATAAGGGGAAGCGAGAATCCCGTCGTACAGCAATTTATAAAGGGAGAAATCACGGGACCAATTGAAGGTTGAAAAAATTTTATAAGGTTTAAGTAATGAGATATGAAAAAATTAAATGAATTTATAGTAGGAATTGTATTCTTCATGGCAATGGGGATTCTCGGCTATTTTACCATAGTCAGAAGTGATCTTTTTGATTCGAAGGAATACTATTTCAGCTCGGTAATTTTTACTGATGTTGAAGGGCTTGCCGAAGGGAGTAAAGTTCTGGTTAATGGAGTGGATTCCGGAACGGTCGCGAACATTGACCTCATGGCCGACGGAAAAATTACAGTTTCTCTTAAGCTCTTCAGAACTTTTCTTATTTATGAAAATTACAGAATAATACTGAAAAATCAGACAGCCCTGGGTGGTAGAATTATTGTAATTTACCCCGGAAGCCCGGAAGTTAACGGGGATATTTTTGCAACATTAGATAGTATGAATAATCTGGACGGAGTTACCATTGGAGACCCGTTAACTAAGTTATCTGAAGTAATTGATGAGAACCGCGAGAATATTAAAATCGCAGTTGAGAATTTCAGTGAATTTTCTGAAAAGGTTAATAAAGGGAATGGTACAATCGGGAAACTGGTTAATAAGGATACCCTTCATGAAGATACGGGGAATCTCATAAAGGAGCTCAGGGATACTGTTGAAGATACAAGGGAGCAGGCTCCAGTAACAAGTTTTATAAGAGCAGCATTGACTGCATTTTAAGTATGGTTTTTATATAGTTTACCCGCCTCACCCGGTCGGCGCTGAAGCGCGGCCGGGTGAGGCGGCGTGAATATTTTATATTTGACTTATTATTTCATTTTTTTTATAGATTAATGAAAGCATGTTCAGGAAGAGAATAATGAATACTGTAGAAAAAATTTTTGAAAAAGTACA
The DNA here is from genome assembly GCA_038241375.1 of Spirochaetota bacterium. Classification (GTDB taxonomy): domain Bacteria; phylum Spirochaetota; class UBA4802; order UBA4802; family UBA5550; genus WRGT01. Next base: position 803 of record JBBRFT010000307.1, on the reverse strand, counting down.
GACTTTGACAGAAACAGATGCCCGTGAAGTTCTTGATTTTGTGGAATATCTGAAATCAAAACGTCAAAGTGCGACTATCAAGTCTGCAGATTTAAGTGAATTTGATAAATTTGGCAGAGTATATAACGGAAATTTTGATAGAGATGAGTGTTATGACCGAAAAGTACTTCGCTGACACCAATATTATACTTTATACGATTGGAGAAGATCTGCGTAAGTCAGACATTGCCCGTGATATTTTAAAATCCTATCCGACAATAAGTGCACAGGTTGTGAATGAATCTATTAGTGTTTGCTTAAAAAAGCTTGGTTTTAAACGGGAAAAATCCTATGCTTTTGCTGACAGCATTATGCATCATACCGAAGTACTTCCGGTTGATGAAAACACTATACGGAAAAGTGACGAAATCGCTATCCGTTATCAACTTTCAAACTGGGATGCTCTTATTGTGGCTGCAGCTTTGTTGTCAAAGTGTAGCGTTCTGTATTCTGAAGACATGCAGAATGGATAAATATTTGAAGATCAATTATTAGTAACTAATCCCTTTATTTAGTATCTATTCCTGAAAAAACCCGCCTCACCCGGTCGGCGCTGAAGCGCGACCACCCTCTCCTGAACTGAGTTCAGGAGAGGGTGGGGATATGTAAAAATTTATTGACTTGCTTCCAGTTAGACCATAAACTCAGATTAAGATGCCTGAAAAGGAGAAGAGATAAAATGCAGACAGTTATCAATATACCGGAAAATGTTTATATGTCGATAAAGTTGCCCGAATCTGAAAAAGAACAAAGACTGCTGCTGG
>JBBRFT010000306.1:0-3976 GCA_038241375.1 Spirochaetota bacterium | reverse complement strand
CTTGCTTCGATTATTTCAGAATTATTGTAATCAATAGCGCTTGATGTTACAACAACATGATAATCTGTTATATTCGAAGGAAAATGTCCTATGAATATTTTTGCTCCAAGTGATTCAAGTCTTTTAGTCTGTTCCGATGATTTAAGATCCGACCCGGAAACTTCATATCCTAAATTCATAAGTATCTCGGCGATACCGCTCATGCCTATTCCGCCGATACCGATGAAATGCATTTTCTTCGATTTTCTGAACAACTTAGTTACCTCTGCGACCCTAATATTTCTTTTATATTTTTTACAATCACATCAGCTGCATCAATTTTTGAAGCTTTTCTTGCATTATCTGACATGGTTTTTAGTTTTCTGGGATTATTCAGCAGATCAAACAGCACCGGTGCAACCTTCTCTGCAACGGCATCGTCATCTGATATCTTAATGGCAGCCCCTGCAGCGGCAAATGAATCGGCATTTTTACTCTGATGATCCATTGCAGCATGAGGATATGGAATAAGTATGGATGGTACGCCCGCAGCGGCAAGTTCCATCATCACTCCAGCTCCCGATCTTGATATGGAGATATCGCATGCTCTGTATGCTTTACCTACTCTTTTGATGTAGGGAGAAATGTAGATCGATCCAGCCTCAATTTCATTTTGTGATTTATGTTTATATTCGTCAAAAGAATAATCCCCCGTACTCCAGATTATTCCTATGTTTTTAAATTCACGTGAATATACCTTTTTTAATCCCAGAACAAGATTGTTCAGTTTTACAGCACCCTGGCTTCCGCCTATTATAAGTATAACTTTATCGCAATGTTCAAGATGGAAAGCTTTTTTCGCTTCACTCTTCGGAGTCTGAACAAGTACATTGTTTCTTATGGGGTTTCCGCAATGAATATACTTCTCAGGCATCTTAAGATAAGATATTGAATCAGGGAATGTTCCGAAAATCTTTTCACACTTTTTCTCAAACTTTAATGTTACTTTCCCTGGAACCGTATTCTGCTCACAGAGGAAAAGCGGAACTTTACAGAATCCTGCAGCAACAAGTGCCGGGGCTGAAACATATCCCCCCATCCCTACAACCGCGGATACATTATTCTTTTTTATAATTCTTACTGTTTTCAAAACTGCACCGGAAAACCGGAGCAGAAACATGGGAATTTTAAACGGATTAACCGTTAGTGAGGGTGCATTATATGTAAACAATCTACCGCTGTCTATATCTGTAAATGAACCGAATCTCAAATCATTTTTACCCGTGAGAAAAAGCGGGCTGAGATTCCCCTCTTCACCAAGTTTTTCATAAAGAGCGATTCCCGGACTGATATGTCCTCCGGTTCCTCCGCCTATTATCAGTATATTTTTACTCATGATTCCATACCTCTTCAAATTTGACTTCACGGACAGATACTTCTCTGTACCTTGAAATATTAAGCAATATACCCGCAGCGATCATATTAGTAAGCAGAGAAGATCCTCCGTAACTGATAAAAGGGAGCGGTATACCTGTTGTAGGGAGCGCACCGGTTACAACTCCCATATTGATAAAAGCCTGCACGGTAATAAGAAGACTTAAACCCACAGCCAGGAGTCTTCCGAAATCATCCGGCGCATGAAGAGCGATGAGAATTCCTCTCCAGAAAACAAAACAAAAAAGCATTGCAAGAAAAATTGTACCAAGAAGACCGGTCTCTTCCGCTAGTACAGCAAATATAAAATCAGTATGAGGCTCCGGCAGCCTGACGATTTTCTGTGTTCCAAAACCCAGACCCACTCCAAGAAGCCCCCCTTTTTTAAACGCTGTAAATGACTGTACAACATGATAACCGATACCATACCTGTCGAGATACGGATCAAAATAAGCGAGAACCCGGTCCCATCTGTACGAAACCTGATATATTAAAAGATAAAACATAGGAATACTAATTATAAAAAGAGAAAGAATGTACAACAAAGGAAAACCTGAAACAAAAAGGATAAATACAGTTATAACAAGAAGATCCATTGCTGTTCCGAAGTCGGGCTGGATCAATACCAGTAAGAAAATAAACGCGATTACCAACATCGGCACAAGAAGTTGTATTACATGATTCTCCTTTGTTTCCGATGAATAGACTTTCACAAGATATATTACAACTGCCAATTTTACAAACTCTGAGGGCTGCAGATTCGCAGGTCCAATACTTATCCATCTTGATGAACCCTTAACACTCGATCCCAATCCCGGAATAAGAACAACCAGAAGAAGCAGAATAGAGACAAAAAGCATAATTTTAGTATGCTTTACATACTCCCGATAATCAATCTTCTGAAAAATGAAAAGCGCAATAAGACCGATAACCGCCCAGGCCATCTGACGCTTCAGAAAATAAAAAGAATCACCGAAAACACGGAAAGCGTACACGGCGCTTGCACTATAACTCATAGCAAGGCCTATACCAGCTAAAGTAAAAATCGCGACAAAAAGAACCAGATCAGGCTCCCCTTTTCTTCTCGTATCCAGTACGTCTTTCAGATCCAAGAGATCTCTCCCTGAGACAATTTTCTGAAACTCTCTTTAAAAGCTTTTCCTCTTTCGTCATAACTGCTGAACATATCGAATGAAGCACATGCCGGCGACAGAAGAATCATGTCTCCCTCTTCAGAATTTTTCATCGACTTCATAACCGCATCTTCCATGGATGATGCCCTTACAACGTTAAAACCGCTGAAAATTTCTGAAAACATATCACTCGATTCACCAATAACAACGATGCATCTGGCTTTCGCACCGACGATATCTCTCAGTCTTGAATAATCATCGCCTTTGGTTCTTCCACCAATAATCAGAACTCCTTTGTCTCTGATGCTTTTCACGGCCATCTCAACCGCGCCGATAGTTGTCGCTTTCGAATCATTAACAAATGTTCTTCCCAGATATTCTCCGGCAAGCTCCATGCGATGCTCGAGCCCGGTGAAAGAGTAACATGCTGCCGCGATCATTTCAAAATCGGGTTCAATTTTAAGTTTTTTATGCAGAGATGTAACCATGAGGAGTGCGGCCATAACATTCTGAATATTGTGAATCCCCAGGATGCTCAGTTTCTTTACTTTTACCGCGGGAATTGTTGAACCTTCATGTATTATAAAGATCACGCCATCTCTATAGAAAGAGTCAGCACTGTCATCGTCTATAGAAAAAGTAAGTGTGTTCGACGGGTAATCCATTCTGCTGTTTTCAAGAATTTCATTATCCCTGTTATATATAAAAAAGTCATTATTATCCTGGTGTTTGAAGATCCGTTTTTTTGCTTCGAAGTATCCTTCCATTCCGTCGTACCGGTCAAGGTGATCCGGGGTTACGTTAAGTATTGCCGCAACATCCGGTTTGAATGTGTCAACAGTTTCAAGCTGAAAAGATGAGAGTTCAATTACAGTTACAGTTTTGTCTGTTGTCTTATCCGCAAAGGAGATAAGAGGTATGCCGATGTTCCCGCCGATGAAAGTATCAAAACCGAGTTCTTTAAATATATGTCCCGTGAGGCTTGTAGTTGTAGATTTACCATCTGTTCCGGTAATGCCGATAAAGCTCCCTTTCATATTCAGGAAAGCAAGTTCAATTTCAGAGATAACAGGTATCTTTCTGCTGAGCGCTTCCTGTATCAGAGGTATACCTGCAGGTACCCCGGGACTTAGCACAATAAGATCAAATCCTGCATCGAGTATTTCAGGTCTCTGATGTCCGGCGATTACCTTTACAGTCGGGTCGAGTATAGCTATAAGATCTTTAAGTTCTTCTTCGCTTTTCATATCAGAAACAGTTACGTCAGCTCCGCGCGCAGAGAGGAACCCCGCAGCTGCAACTCCGGTTCTGTAACCGAGACCTACGACAAGAACTTTTTTAAAAACTTCAGCCATTAATTTAAACCTTTTATATTATTTTTAGAGACGCAAGTCCCAATATAGCCAGCAGCAGTCCCAGTATCCACATCC
>JBBRFT010000305.1:0-3990 GCA_038241375.1 Spirochaetota bacterium | reverse complement strand
GAAACCTGATTTTTCGATATCTGCGATAGAGTCTTTAAGTCCGAGATTGTCCCACATTTCGAATGGTCCGAATTCCCATGCATAACCCCATTTCATACCGTTGTCTATTTCAACAAGTGTATCTGCAATTTCAGGTATTCTGTTTGCAGAGTATACGCACATTGAAGAAAGAAGAGTTCTTGCAAACTCGTTATTTTTGAAAACGGCTTTCATTTTCTCGCCAGTAGTTTTAAATTCTTTTACAGCTTCTACTGAAGGATAAGTTGCTTTCATATCGAAATCGATATGCGCTCCTGTTTTAGGATCGAGAACTTTTTTGAATCTTTTTCCATCAGGAGTTTTTCCTGAAAGATAGAATCCGCCGGCTTCTTTTGTTTTGTTACCGTACATCTTCTTTGCCATCATATCTTTGAAAAACTTAGGTGTTTTGTAGATTTCTCTGTACTCATCTTTTGTGAGGAGTTCATAAGAGTTTTCTGCGATATGATCGATTGTGTCGTTACCAACGAAGTCAGCAAGACCGAAGATAGCTGTTCCCGGCATACCCATAGGTTTTCCGAAAAGTGCATCAGCTTCAGGTATTGCTATGATACCTTTTTCAATAAGTTTGAATGCTTCACAGATAAGCTCAACACCAATTCTGTTTCCGATGAAGTTAGGAGTGTCTTTTCCCCATACAACACCTTTACCAAGAGTCTGCTCTCCCCATTTAGAAACGAAGTCACAAACTTCTTTTGATGTTTCAGGTCCTGCGATACACTCAAGAATCTTCATGTAACGTACAGGGTTGAAGAAGTGGAGGATTAGGAAATGCTCTTTGAAAGCTTTGCTTCTTCCTTCTGCCATCTGTGCAATTGGAAGACCGGATGTGTTAGATGCGATGATTGCGCCCGGTTTCATAACTTTCTCAAGTTTTCCGAAAAGATCCTGCTTGATTTTGAGATTTTCAACAATAACTTCAAAGATGATATCGCAATCACCAAGTTTGTCAAAATCGTCTGTCAGGTTGCCTAATTCAATAAGAGTAAGGTCAACATTTTTGTTCATGAACGCAGCTGGTTTAGCTTTAAGCTGAGCATCAAGTCCGGCTTGAACCATTCTGTTTTTAGCCTTTTTGTCGTTTTTCTCTGCATCTGTAAGATCAAATGGAGCGATGTCTAACAATAGAGTTTTGATGCCTGCGCTGGCGCAAAGAGCAGCTATACCGCCCCCCATAATACCAGATCCGATTACAGCTACTTTTTCGATCCTTCTAGTCATAAAAACCTCCTGTGAAAGTCTGTTGATAAACAATTTTTATTTGTTTAAAGGCTGTGTAAGAAAAATTTGTTTTTTTAATACATTTTGTATTATATTAAATACAAAAATTGTATTTGATATGAAACTTAACACACATGCAACATATAAATCCCTAAAAAAAAATGTCAATATGAATAAAACTCAATTATGAAAAACCGGCAAAATTTTTCTATTTGTCCCCATATTAACCGTTGTGTTTTTACAGTAGAGGTACAGTTTTTTTTCAAAATATCACGGTTCAAGTAGTAAATTTCTGATTTAATTGTAGATAGTCTTGTTTAACACTTTTTTAGTGTTATTTGTCAGAAAATTAATGTTTCCTGTAGGATTTTTGTTTGAAATAATAGGGCTGTTATTGAATAAGAATTCATGCTCAAGAACAGGGATTTAAACCGCCTATCTTGTTTGTAAGTCTCAGAATATAAAATAAATTTCCAGAATCGGAGGATTTTAGTGAAGTCAGTATTGAAGAGTGATATAAGTAAAATTAATAAGAATGATACTGTGGTAATATTTGCAGATGAAGATAGTTTAAAGGATCTGGCGGCCTTGAAAAACAGAGGTTTAGAGTTTATTACCGGAGCTGATCTTAGTCATTTTAAAGGTAAATCTTCAGAAACTTATTTCATAAAGATGGAGAATAGACCGGGAGTTCTGATTTGCGGTCTTGGAAGCTTAAAGAAATTAAATGATGATACTGTAAGAAATGCGGCTTCAGCTGCCGTGAAGTTCTGTATTTCAAAGAAGATGAAAAAAGTATCATTTATTATCTCTGAAATAAGCAGAAAAGATAGTACTGAAGTGCTCAGGCTGGCTGCGGAGGGTGCTCTCCTCTCAAACTATGCGTTTAATAAGTATAAATCAGATAAGGATGTTGAAACCCCTCTTGAAAGTATAGATTTTTATTCTTCTGATAAAGATGATGAATCTATAATAAAAGACATGGAGGTTCTTGCAGAGAATACCATGTTGTGCCGTGACCTGGTAAATGATACTACTGATGCAGTTACACCCGTAACTTTTGCCGCCGTTGCAGAGAAGATAGCTGAGTCCGCAGGGATGAAATGTACTATATTGGAAAAGAAGGATATAGAAAAGAAAAAAATGGGTCTTCTCCTTGCTGTAAACAGAGGGAGTATTGTTCCTCCACGTGTTGTAGTTCTTGAATATAAAGGTGATCCGAAGAGCAAAAAGGTTTTCGGACTGATCGGGAAGGGGATTACATTCGATTCGGGCGGGATGGATCTTAAGCCTTCAAGTTCAATGGAGACAATGAAGTGTGATATGGCGGGAGCTGCTGCAGTTCTATATACGATGAAAAGCCTTGCGGAACTTAAAGTTTCTAAAAATGTTACTGCTGTTATACCTCTCACTGAAAATATGCTCAGCAATAATGCTTTCCGTCCGGGAGATGTCTTTACAGGTTACAGCGGTAAGAGTGTTGAAATAGGGAACACCGATGCCGAGGGTAGGCTTATCCTTGCCGATGCACTTGTATACATGGAGAAGGAGATTAAGCCTGATGCAATAGTTGATCTTGCAACACTGACCGGATCGTGTGTTTTGACTTTCGGAGAGACAGTTGCCGCTTATCTTTCAGAGGATAACAGCATATCTGCAGCTCTTGAGACTTCTTCTGTGAAAACCGGTGAGAAGATCTGGAGACTTCCGCTGTTCGAAGATTACGACGACAGAATGAAGTCCGATATTGCAGATCTTAATAATATGTCTTCGGAAAAAAATGCAGGAGCCATTGCCGCGGCTGTTTTTTTGCGTAACTTTGTAGAGCATACTCCATGGGCTCATATAGATATAGCCGGCACGGCGTATTATTCAAAAGCACGGGGTTACAGGCCGAAGAATGCAACCGGTTTTGGAATACGTCTTATTGTTGATCTGATTCGGAACTGGAATTAAATATTTATCGAATGAAAAAATTTCCGCCCCTATCCGCCCGCCGGGCACCTTTCCCCATGAATGGGAGAAAGGGAAAACGAAATATTCCAACTTCTCTCCTCCCATTCATGGGGGAGATGGCCTACGGCCAGAGGGGGCGGTGCGGTGAGATTCATATAACAGAATTATTGAATAACAGGAGAATAGTATTATGAAGAAAATTCTTGTCACCGGCGGCGCGGGTTATATCGGCAGCCATGTTGTGCGGCGTCTTGCAGCTAAAGGTTTTGTCCCGGTGATTTATGATAATCTTTCCGGAGGTTTCAGAGATTTTGTAAGTGATTTTGAACTTATCGTCGGAGATATTGGTGATTATAACAAACTGACTGAAGTTATTAAAAGTCATTCGATTGAGTGTGTAATGAATTTTGCCTCCTTCATCGCTGTCGGTGAATCCTGCCAGAATCCGCTTAAGTATTATGAAAATAACGTATCGCAGACAATAAATCTTCTTAAAGCAATGATAGACTGCGGTGTAAAGAAATATATATTTTCATCAACTGCTGCTGTGTATGGTAATCCTGATGAAGTTCCTATAACTGAAAACTCTGCTTTGAAACCTGAGAGCCCTTATGGCAGGACCAAGCTTATGGTCGAACAGGTGCTTGCCGATCTTGAAAAATCGGATGATTTCCGTTATATAGCTCTCCGCTATTTCAATGTCGCCGGTGCAGATCCCGAAGGGATGATCGGAGAGAGTCATGTTCCCGAGACTCATCTTATTCCGCTTATTCT
>JBBRFT010000304.1:0-4004 GCA_038241375.1 Spirochaetota bacterium | reverse complement strand
GATCTAATTGAAAGACTGAGTAGCGTAGTAAAAGATACCTATCGTGATATAAAGGAAAATCTTGCAGAAGATGAGCCCCGGACATACCGCCAGACCAGAGCCGGAGTTGATATAACCGCCATTACCAAAAGATATGAAGGAATAATGGATTTCGGTCATTACAGAAAATTTGACGGCGTACCGTTTATACGAAAAATAATCCTTGCCCCGCCTCTTATACTTAATCCCACGATGAATAAAAGAACAGGGTCATTTGAGAAAATCGACAAGAACCCGTTTAGTCTCTTTGAAATAGACAAAGATAACTGGCTATGCTATCCGGCCAAGGCCGGCCCCCTCCTTGTATTTGTATATTTCCACAAACTATTTATTGATCACGGTATGTCCCTGTGCAATCTTTTTGAACTTGCAGACGATGAAGATATGAAGCGCAAACCCGATGCAGTCTTTGCCTTCGGTGTTGAAGGGACATCCCTTGACGGACTTGGAGTTTTCCCTACAGTATTTTATGAAGATACTGAAAATGATATCCTGACAGCTGCTATCCCCGGGAGAGATGAGTTCGGATATTTCGGATATCTCAAAAAAATGATTCTTACACTTCATAATATAAAAATGATGAAGACAGGTGCAATGCCCTTTCATGGAGCTTTCGTCAGAATCATTCTTAAAGGGGGAAAAGAAGCCAACATTCTGCTTATGGGAGATTCAGGTGCAGGTAAATCTGAAACACTTGAAGTACTCGGAGATATCGGAAGCGATTACATTCAGGATATTATTATTGTTGCTGATGATATGGGCTCTATCCGGAAAGGCGCGAAGAACTCTCTTCTCGCTTATGGTACTGAAATAGGAGCGTTCCTCAGACTTGATGATTTAGGCCCGGGCTACGCGCTGGGGAGACTTGATGCAGCAATTATTATGAGTGCGGCCCAGACAAACGCGAGAATAATACTCCCTATTACAAATTACAAAACAATAATGAAAGGACACGAAATTGACTTTGTTTTATACGCAAATAACTATGAGAAACCCGGTGAAGGGAAACCGATACTTGAAAAATTTAATACAGTAAAAGAAGCTGTTGAAGTATTCAGAGAGGGTCGCGTGATGAGCAAAGGTACAACTTCATCAACCGGGATAAACAGCACTTATTTTGCGAATATTTTCGGACCTCTTCAATACAGAGAACTTCACGATGAAATCGCGGAGAGCTATTTCAAAGAATTTTTTACCAGAGGAATATTTGTTGGACAACTCCGTACACGTCTTGGGATAGAAGGATGGGAAAGAAAAGGACCTGAAGCATCAGCAATTGAACTTCTTGAAAAAATACTGGCGGATTGACTCTTTAAAATAATTGTTAATAGAGGTGCCTCCATGAAAAATATTATTTCAAATATAATTCTTAAAGCGGCAGCAAAAGCACGAATGGAAACATCCAACGAACCTGAACCTGAAGTAACTCACCCGGCATCATGGCCGATTCAATGCACTGTAGGCCCCGGCCTGGAGGGAGCAATTGCCTGTGAGAGCAAAATCGGCTACGTAAATGGAGCCAAGGGCTGGCTTGTATATAGAGGGTATGACATATTTGACCTTTGCGCCTATTCCACATTTGAAGAAGTATCATATCTCCTTATTCATGGAGAACTCCCATCGAGAAAACAATTTGAAGAATTCAATACAAAACTGATTAACTTCAGATATCTGAGCAAAACCCTTAGGCTTCTTGTGGGGTTCCCCGTAGAAAATATGAATGCAATGGCTGCTCTGCGGCTCGGAACAAACATGATGCGACAAGAGTTTACATCTCTCGACCATGGAAAGGATGCGCCGTTAAGAGGGGAAGCGACAGCCTCTGATGATGATTCAATAGCTATGGAGACTCTGCCGAAGGGGAGTCAAAACGCCGCATTTGAATTCAGAAATGATAGAAGAAGAAAACAGCCGACAGTTTCAGAAGAAAAAAAATCACCGCTGACAGATGACGGCAGCAGCATAGATACCTGCTACCATCTCATATCAGGAGTTGCCACAATAACCGCGGCAATTTCAAGACTTCAAAAAGGGAGAATACCCCTGGAACCCGACCCTAAACTTACTCATGCAGGGAATCTTCTCTACATGATGACAGGAGAAAAGCCTGACCCTCTTAAAGAAAAAATAATGGATGTATCGCTGATACTTCATGCAGATCATGGTATGAATGCCAGTACATTCGCTTCAATGGTAGTAGCTTCAACTCTATCCGATTTTTATTTTTCCGTCGGAGCAGGTATCGGAGCTCTAAACGGTCCTCTTCATGGAGGAGCAAATGAAGCCGTAATGAAAATGCTTTATGAAATCGGTTCTGCTGAAAATGTAAAACTCTGGGTTGAAAATGCGCTTCTTTCAAAAAAGAAAATTACAGGTTTTGGTCACAGGGTTTATAAAGCCTATGACCCCCGAGCAAGAATTCTCGAACCCCTTGCCGAATATCTTGCAGCTGATGACAGCACAATCAGAAATGAATTTAAAACCGCCAAAAAACTTGAAGAGGAAGTTATAAAAAAGATTGGAGAGGAGAAAAAAATATTCCCTAACGTCGATTTTTATTCAGGGATAGTTTACACTGCTTTAGGAATACGAAGTGAAATGTTTACACCTGTTTTCGCTGTAAGCAGAGTATCGGGATGGACCGCACGAATACTTGAATATCAGGAGAATAACAGAATATTCCGGCCAAGAGCTCTTTACACGGGCGAATTCAACAAAGAATATATACCTCCGTATAAAAGATAAAGTTTATATCCACCATTAAAATAATTCCTGGACTAAGATAGAAAAATATCTTCATGAAAAAAATGGCATGATATTCACACACGGTATATGCCCTGACAGTATGGATAAATTATATCCCGGAATGCCCGAAACGATTAATAAAAAGATACGTTGAGAAGTGAATTATTAATATCGAAAGCATTTTACTATAAAGAACCGAATAAAATTTTTAAAAAATAAGTTTAATATATAATCGCATCAATCTCATCGTGCTCTTTCTCTGAAATAAGACCACAGGCCTGAATAAAATCGAGAAAAATATCATAAAGAAGCGGATCTATTTTGAAACTCAATGTTATGAAGTTTTTTTTCATTATTCTTAAAGCTTCGAATGGCGACTGGTTCCTTCTATTGATAAGAGCGTTATAAACATCAATTATCTCTATTAGTTTGCATGGGAAATATGCTAGAGCTGCTCCTTCTCTAAACTCTTTTTCATCGTAAGTTATAAAACATGTGGCGTTATCCTCACTCCTTTTTTTCTTTGTGAGCTTGCTTAACACCGGATTGGTAAAATTGTATCCGCTCTTTTCTCCATAATATTCATGATGAAAAGCCGCCATGGCAAGTACAGGAAATGGATACTTTTTCATTTTAAGAATCATATTATACCCTATAAGTACATGCATCTTAACTGTACTCTCATCATAGGGATCTTTTCCGTCATGATACGTAATAATCGGCAGTTTACCTATATCGTAAAGGAGAGCCCCCATGGAATAAACAACCATCTCCTTTTCAGGATCTATCTTTCTCAAACCCCCCTTAATAATCTTTTCAAGAGTCATCATATCTACATAAAGCCGTTTTTTATAATACCGGAGATACCTCTCCTTATAACTTCCTCGGAGTTTTTTAGTAACATTCCCTTTATCTATATAATCATTATAGAAAAGACAATATCCGATAAACTGAAGCACGCTTTTACACATATTATCTATAGTATATGACCCTGTATCAATTTCATTAAACTTACTGTAGTTTTCATATAGAGTGTCGTTGTTTTTAAATATTTCTATTATTAATTGGAGAACCCATTCTGTTTTTATAAAAATACCGTAAAGATTATTTTTTACATTTTCCGAGGCAAGAATATCTTCAAGATTGGCATAATTCGCATAATAGGTATTTGCAACAACCTCGACCATCTGTATAATTACTGAAATATCGATAGGTCCTTT
>JBBRFT010000303.1:0-4022 GCA_038241375.1 Spirochaetota bacterium | reverse complement strand
CATTTCTGATCTTCCCGGGAAAAGCATACTCAAATCGGATGCTTGAGTTCGGGCAGATATTGAGACAATTGAAACATGAAACACATCTTGAAAAATCAACATATACTTCTTTGTAATCAATGCACGAGCTTTTGCATATATTTTCACATTTACCGCAATGGATACAGGTATCTTTATCTATTGTAATTTTTAAAAAAGAAAACCTGGAAACAAGCCCCAGCAGTGAACCTACTGGACATATAGTGTTGCAGTAAAGTCTCCCTTTGATAGCAGCAATCGCCGATATTGAAATTATTATAGTAAGAATAATAAACAGCAGAGTTATATCGGCATATTTTATATCAACAGAGTGAATTGAAAATATATTGAATTTCAGAAGAATACCGGCTGAAATATTGTTAATACCGGTTAAAGCGGGGGAGATAATGGCTGAAACAAATCTTCCGTAGATCGAAAAAGGATCAAGCCAGATAAGTAGAAAAGTTCCTGTAGTCGTATAATAAACCACCGCTGTGACAAGGATTGAATACCGAATAAAATTATAAGCAGGAGTGAATCCGGCGCTTTTTTTAATATGAAGTGTAGAGGCTATTCGTGAAATAACATCCTGGAATATCCCCAGGGGGCAGAGGAATGAACAGTAACTCCGTCCTGCTGTAATAGTAACAAGAATTATAATTATGAATGAAGAGAAGATAAGTGCCGGCATCTTGATGAAACTCAGCATTGAAGGGACAAACTGTGTCAGAGCCGCATATCTGGCATTTTCCGGTGAGACCAGACTGTGAATATCAAAAAATATAAAGCTGATTAGCAGAATGAATATTAATGCAAATACAGTTCTGATAAGTTTTAAAAAAGAATAGAGCTTCAAATCGTTATCCTCTTTATATTCATTTTGTCAAGGTCGGTTCTTCCCAGTCCATGTTCTTTGGCAATTCTGATGTGGCGTATTTCATCCCCTTTCCCGCTTATTGCGCCGGCACTTGCAAGTACCGCTGCCCCGGCGGTGTCTATCGCAACGGGATCGGCTGATATAAACAGATATTCATATTTGATCACATCTGAAGTACTATAGCCCCTGGGGCCATTTTTTACCATAACTCTCCAGCCGTCGAGTACGCAAAGATCAGGTTTGCGGAGCGTTGAAAAATCAGCTATGCATTGATGAAGATCTTTTCTATGCCATTCATATCTGTCCCATACAACTCCCATTAGATTTTTCATCGATGCTGTGATGCCTGTGGAGGAGTGGTGTTTCAATACCGGCACATTAATTACGACATCACACTGCATAAAAAGTTTGTGAACAAGTGCCTCTTTAAGAATCTTACCCCGTGGAATAGATGTTTTTATATAATAATCCTGTGAATTGGCGGGTACAACTTTTGCTCCTGAATTTTTTGCATTCTCCTCTATTTTACTGTTTTTATAACAGCTCTTCCATGAATCACATGTATGATCCAGGACATAAACTTCAGATGCTCCAGCCTTAAAACATTCTTTAACAATTGCTCCGATTAAAATCGGGTCTGTATTTGCACCATATTCCGGGGTTCTATCCCATCCCATATTCGGTTTTATAAGTACGCTCTGGCCCTTTTTAACAAAACGCCCCATCCCTCCAAGATAGCTTATACCTTTTCTGAAAAGATCATCTGGACCATTGCCTCCTTTAAGAGCGATAAGGTCAAATTCAGATTTTGTTTCAGCTGCTTCGGTGAATTCCGAAAGGAGAGGGAAAAGTGCAAAAGTAAAAAAAGTACCCTCGAGAATATTTTTAAATTTCTTCAGGAATTTTTTTCTGGTTAACATTTTTTACTCCCGTAAAATACTTTTGTCATATTATACTAAAAGCATTTTAACATGTCACTTTAAAGATTAACTATTTTCAAAAAAAATAGCTAATCTTTACATATTTTTTATAGAAAAATATAGGCTCTGACACATTATTGTCCTATATGATCCCGCAAAGGGCCAGAGCCTGGTCCGAGCCTATTACAGGGCCAGAGCCCTTACCCCACAGTACAGAACCAGTTGCCCGTCGGCCAATTCTGATTTTCCCACTTAATTCTTGAAGATAGGATGGGTAAGTGTTTATTGCTGGTAAATTCTTATAATGAAAATCAGGATAATTTATAATTGCTTGAAAATTATATTAGTTTTATTATATTTAAACTGTTTAATGAAAATAAATTTATAATCTTCTTTCTTTACACTAAAATATATGTCAGGGAATTAAAATTGATTATTCTTTAATTTTTTTCTGAAAAAAAAGATTTATTATCCCAATAGACCCGGGCGAAGGGGGCTATGAAGAAAGTTTTTTGTTCAAAAAATATTCATGAATTATTAAAGATTTATAATTCCTGGAATAAGGAAAAAAAATGAAGAGAACTATTCTGCTGGTGGAAGACGAAATTGTTTCAGCAAGGTCAATATCTGCTACGCTCGAAAAAAACGGTTATTTGACAGTTGTAGCAAATTCCGGAGTAGAAGCTGTCTCTTTAGCGCTGACAGACTTTAATATCAGTCTTATATTGATGGATATAAATCTTGGTGACGGTATTGACGGTGCAGATGCGGCTAAGCAGATTCTTGCATCCAGATCTGTTCCTGTCATCTTTCTAACTTCGCACGCGGATGATGAATATATCGATAAACTGAAGGGGATAACCCGTTACGGCTGCGTATTAAAGAATTCAGGAAATTTTCTTCTGATTTCATCTATAGAGATGGCTTATGAACTTTTTTCAATGCATAAAAAAGTTCAGGAGAGTGAGGAAAAATATCGCCTTGTTTTCGATTATTCTCCTCTCGGGCTTGTCCACTTTGATGAGAACGGAGTGATAACTACGTGCAACGATATTTTTGTCGGTATAATCGGCTCTTCACTTAAAGCTCTCACAGGGTTTGATATGTTAAAGGTTCCCGATGAAAAATTAAAAGAATCTGTCCGGAGTGCATTAAATGGAGATTTGGGGTATTATGAAGATGTTTATAAATCTGTAACAGCAGACAAATCTACACCCGTAAGAATTGTATTTGCTCCGCTAAAATCACCAGATGGTCAGGTGACCGGGGGAGTTGGTGTTATTGAGGATGTAACGGAACGGAAAAAGGCTATTGATCTCCTGAAGAAAACTAATGATGAACTGGAGGCTGCAATTGAAGAGCTGGTGGCGACCAATGAGGAATTTGAAGCGATTAATGAAGAGCTTATTGTCAGCAATCAGGAGCTGATTCTAGAGAAACAGAGAGCAGAGGAGAGTGAACGGAATTACCGGGATATTTTTGATTTTTCCAACGATGCAATCTTTATACATGATAGTGAAACCGGAGCGATTTTAGATGTTAATCAGACTATGCTTAACATGTATGGATATGAGAATAAACATGAAGTTATCAATGGAAATATCGGTGATATAAGCTCTTCGGCGAAGGGGTACACCGAGGCAAAAGCTCTTGAGCTAATGCGGAGTACTCTGGCATCAAATAATAACACATTTGAATGGTATTCAAAAAAGAAAAATGGTGAATTATTCTGGGAAGAGGTAACTCTTAAAAATATTGTTATACGTAATGAAAACAGGATTATAGCGGCAACACGTGATATAACAAAGCGTAAACGGGTCGAAGATGAGCTGAGAGAAACAAAAGAGATTTTTACTCTATTTATGGAAAACAGCCCAATCTATATATTTTTCAAAGATTCATCAATACGGGCTATCCGCTTGAGTAAAAATTATGAAGAGATGATAGGCAGACCGATGAGTGAACTTATCGGGAAGACTATGGATGAGCTTTTCCCTTCAGATATTGCAAAAAAAATGATTGAAGATGACAAAAAGATTTTAAGTGAAGGGAAACTTATCACTATCGAAGAGGAGTTTAATGGACGTTTTTATCATACAATTAAGTACCCGATTTTTCAGGATGGCAGGCCCGCATATCTTGCAGGTTATACTATTGATATAACCGATAGTAAACATGCCGAAAAAGAGCTGAATGAATCAAAACTA
>JBBRFT010000302.1:0-4051 GCA_038241375.1 Spirochaetota bacterium | reverse complement strand
TCCGGTAGAAAAAACAGATTCTCCAACTCCGCAATTGTGGTAACAGTAAAAAAAGAGGATATGGGCGAAGACCCTCTGTCTGGAATCGAATTTCAAAAAGAGATAGAAAAAAAAGCTTTCATAGCCGGAGGGGGAAATTTCAAAGCACCGGCACAGACAATATCATCTTTCATTAAAAAAAATGCCGATAAAGAGATAAGAAAAACTTCATATCTCAACGGAGTAACACCATCCCGGCTGGAAGAGTTTTTACCATCATGGATAACAACAGAGATCCGGTCAGCCCTTACATTTTTCGAAAATAAAATGCGCGGATTCATCTCACCAGAAGCTGTATTTATCGGATCAGAAACCAGAACATCATCCCCTGTAAGAGTAACCAGAGATGAGAGCCTTCAGTCGGTTAACGTCAGAGGGCTCTATCCAGCCGGAGAGGGCGCAGGATACTCCGGAGGAATAGTAAGCTCTGCAGTAGACGGGATACGTTGCGCCGATGCAATAATCGAACAAAGACAAAGTTAGAACAGAAATTTCACATCTCCCCCCTGCTCCCGCATCGTCGGCAGATCTGAATTACTTCGAACAGCAATAAAATAACCGGGTGCACCACCCCTGAACAAAATTATTTAATAAAACCTGTTTAAATTTAGCACCTTATCAAATCTGAAAAAGTTTTCTATCCACTGTATTCGTCAATAGTCTTCTGGAAATTATTCATTAGAGCTACAAGTTCCTCTGAATCGTGATGCAGGTGGAGAGCGCCGGCCGTGTTTGACATCGATATACTATTAATCTCAGAAATATGCCGGAGAATTTTCTCTATTCCCTGACCCTGTTCCAGCGCCGCATTTGAAATAAACTCCGACCTCTCGCTGAGACTTGATATACTTGCGGTTACGGAACTCCCCGCCTCAGACTGCCTGTCTCTGAATTCAACTATTCCGCTTATGCTTATATTAATTGCATCAACTCCTGTAATTATAGATCGTATAAGATCAGATGTCCGGTGTATAACAGCTTCACCCTTATGAGTTTCACTTTCATTAGCATTGATAAGAGAGGTAATCTCCTTAATACTCGCAGCTGTTCCGTCTGCAAGTTTAGATATTTCATCAGCAACAACCGCAAACCCTCTCCCGGCGTCCCCGGCGCGTGCAGCTTCAATTGCCGCATTCAGGGAGAGAAGATTTATTCTGTCAGAGATTTCATTTATGATCCCCACGATACTTTTCATCTGACCGGAACTCTCCCCTATCCGTGCCATATTCTGCTCCATTTCCATCAGTGACTTCTCACCGCTCCTGGCTTTGTCCGTAATTTCTGAAGCAACGGTCAGAGAGTGGCTGACGCTTTCACCCATCTCTTTAATAATGCCGGCAAGGTCTGTGAGTTTTACTGACATTGAGTTAACATCGCTGTCCTGCACTCCCGCTGCTGTGGTTATATTCTCGATCCCGCCCGAGATCTTACCGATGTTTGCTGTTATCTCCTCTATCGATTCAGCAAGTTCATTTGTGTTGAGAGAGAAGAGATCGCTGCGCTCAGAGAGGCTCTTCATTGAGTCAACTATTGCTGCGGAGCTGTCACCCAGAACCTTTTTAATAAAATCATAGTTCTTCATATTCCTATCGGCTTCCATAAGAGCAAGTTCCGCATTTCTGCTGAATATTTTAGAAATAAGAAGTGATATAATCCAAAAAATGACAAAAGAAAATATTGTATTATTCAGAAAGATTATAATCTGCTTCATATTCACACCGGAAACAAACTCCTTCATGACTATAAAGAGAGCAATATCTGTAACGATAAAACCAGCGGAAAGAACCGCCAGAAACACGGGAGTGCTGAACACCACACACATCGCCAGACAGGGATAAACAAAAAATATATAACTTGAAAGGGCAAATTCCGGATTAATGAAAGGCTCCCTTATGAGTCCCGCCATAACTGCAAGGGAACAGATTGTAATCATAAGTTTAGAGGATATTCCGTAATCCCCTTTTCTTAAAAAAACCATACTTACCATCATTCCGAAAAATATAAACGGAGATATAAAGAGTGTTTTAATGAAATCCTCCCATCCGGCAAAAAGCATACTGAACTGCAGCAGCCCAACCGCAAAAAAAAGGATAAGCTGAAAAATGAGGAGAAGCCGGGCCCTTGTGAAAAGGAGGTAATCAGCGGGGTTATACCTGTATAAAAAATAATCCGTGATTTTCATAAATCTATTCCTTATAAAAAATAGAAGAATATATTTTTTTAGTTCATTACATTTCTTTTTGCAAGCAATTAATCAAATTACTTTTAAATCCGCATTTCTTTATATAAAAATATCATCTTCTTACTTTTTACCATAAATTGAAAAAAATCATGAAACTATTTAAAAATTTTGTAGACAAGTATTTAAGTATATTAAATAATGCTTAAATACTGTTTAAAGTAAAAAATACTAAAAAGTTCAGGGTTTTTTACTTAAATTAATTTACGATATAGTGAAAAATAGTTGTCTTTAATCTTAATTTAGAAAGAACTATATAATAATTCAGGAGGATCATATGGCAAATTTACTCGAAGCGACAACAGAAAATTTTGATAAAGAGGTTATTCAGGCAGCAGGTAAGGTTCTTGTTGATTTCTGGGCCCCATGGTGCGGACCTTGCAGAATGCAGACTCCTATTCTGGAAAAACTTGTTTCAGCCAATGAAATTAAAGCAAAAATCTGCAAACTTAATACAGATGAAAATACTGCAATTGCACAGAAATACGGCATTGTTTCTATCCCCACACTTATCCTGTTTCAGGACGGTAAAGAGATCGAAAGATTTGTCGGAGTGCAGCCAGAAAATGTACTAAAAACAAAACTAAGCTGATCCGTGAGAGCAATTATACAGCGTGTCAACAGCGCCTCTGTTGCGATTGAGGGTAAAGTTGTATCCTCAATCGGCAGAGGCCTTCTTATACTTGTTGGATTTCATAAAGAAGATACAGTTACGGACTCTAACTATATAATCAGTAAAAGTACCGGACTCCGCATTTTTGGAGATTCCGACGGCATGATGAATCTTTCCGTTTCAGATATAGGCGGCGAGATTCTCGTGGTATCACAGTTTACTCTCTACGGAGATTCAAGAAAGGGGAAACGGCCATCATTCTCCACATCTATGGCCCCGGCAGAAGCAAAGCTTTTCTACGATGACTTTATTAGCAGATTCAGAGAAAATTATCCCTCACTTAAAAGCGGAGTCTTTGCTGCAGATATGGAAGTATCCCTTGTAAATTCAGGACCGGTTACGATTATGCTCGACAGCAGTAAAATGTTCTAATTGCAAGTGCTAATATATATTCGCACATTCATATGCCACG
Organism: Spirochaetota bacterium; assembly: GCA_038241375.1. Taxonomy (GTDB): domain Bacteria; phylum Spirochaetota; class UBA4802; order UBA4802; family UBA5550; genus WRGT01. The sequence goes on along the minus strand of JBBRFT010000302.1, from coordinate 688 downwards.
CAAAATCACCTGATAATATCATCAATCCATTCAATCTTCCCATCTTTAACAATAATTAGGTCGAACCTGATATTATATTCCGGCGAGTTGTACTTCGGATTTTTCAAAAGATAGTACTTAGCCGATGCTCTTAATTTCTTTTTTTTACTTTCGGTAATTGAGTATATCCCGCCGCCAAATGCATCGGAATTGCGCGCCTTAACTTCAACAAAGAGAAGGAGTTTATCCTTCACAGCAACGGCATCGAGCTCGCCGCTCCGTCCTGCATAAAAATTTTTGCTTATTACGGAAAAGCCCTGAGCTTCCAGAAATTCACAGGCTGAAGACTCCCCCTCTGCTCCGAAAGACTTGTTATGACCCTGCGGCATTAAAATCCCCAGAGCACGTCAAAAAGATTTATACCCGCATCTTTTTCATTGAGAACTCTTGTTATATACTTTGCGGTATCTTCAAGTAGATTTATTATCTGAGTCTTTTCAATTTTTTTGTGATTCGGGTCAAAAATCAGTTTAATGATAGGCCTCAGAGGTTTCTCTGTAACTGAACCTATTACAAGTCCAATTGTCTTATCGTTCAATTCAACAAGTGACCCTATAGGATATACAGACATTCGTGAGAGAAAAATCTTCAGAATTTCGGGGTCAAATTTATTAACTCCACTCGCCAGTAGATTTTTCATGGCGTGGTA
>JBBRFT010000301.1:0-4064 GCA_038241375.1 Spirochaetota bacterium | reverse complement strand
ACAATAGCCTGACAATCGGGAACACTATGAAGTTTTGAATTAACAGCCTTCCCTATTACATGCATTTTCCCGTTAACAGGAATAAAATTCTCCCATTCAACAGCAAGAGCCCCCTGGAAAAGCTGCTCAAAGTCGTACGCTTTAAAAGTCGCAAGTTTAATAAGGACTCTATCGGCGCAGCGAAGCCACAGATTCGATTTTACAACGGTAGAATAATCTCCCTGAAAATTTATCCTGCCGTTTTCAACTTCGGTTTTTTCAACACCAATTTTTTTCAGCTCATGAACTACGATGGACTCCAGGCCGAAAGCTGAAGTCGCGATTAAATTTAAATATGACATGTTTACCTTCAAATATTATGTTTTAGAGACTTTTTTGACTCTTTTAATTCATTTACATTTTTTCTGATTTCAAGAAGTTTATCCATTATATCTTTCTCAATACTTCGTACTTCGTCAATCTGGAATCCGTTGTTAAGATATACATATAACGCAAGTTCATTATAGTCATGATTCTGAATGGCCGGTTTAAAACGGATCTCCACTCTGACCTCGGACATAAACTCAGCTTCATCTCTTCCGCTGAATTTTGACGGGAAGGAATTAACTTTTAGCTCTTTACGTTCCGCATTAAGTAGTGTTGAAAAAAAGTTCCGGACAACATCCTCAACAGCATCTGATCTCTCAGCCTTATCCAGAGATTTCAAACGGGCTATATCTCTCTCTTTAATCATATCTCTTTCAAAAAATTTGAGATCTGCAACCTTTTTTTCAATATCATATATTATATCCTGATTTATATTTTTCATTATTATCTTCCATTAGAATTAAATAAAACCCCAACGTATATTAGAGCTGGAATTTAACAATAAAGTTTCATGAAAACTATATGGTACCCCAAAAACTCCGTTTCCGGGACCGCAGAGAGCCTTACGGGACTTACAAAGGGCTATCGCCCTTTAGACCCCGCAAAGATTGAGTTATCGGGACTGCCCTATGGCTAAGCATATAGATGTCAGTCTCTAATACGAACTTAAGGATTAAGTCAGCATGGCAAGTTATTTTTTATTATCGGCTACTAATGCGGATGGATTTTATAACGCTCTTCAATTCCTTCAATATTCAGTCTTTTAAGTTTATTCCGGAAGTTTGTACTTTCGTCGTCAATTATTGTTTTCAGATAATCCATCTGCTTTTCTATTGCAGTCATATATAGATTCTCGTTAATACCGAATCTTCTTTTAAAGTGATCTCCGGCTAAATCATAACTCTTCTCAAGTGTAATATTCAGCCGGTCCATTGTTGACTCGCAAAATATAAGTGTTTTTTTTAGTATATCAAATGCAGTATCAAATCCTTCCACTCCAGCTTCGCTGAACTCGTAATAAAGAAAAAGAAGTTTTTCAAGATATGCCCTGTCCGACATCTGCCCTATAAGATCAGCTGTACCGAGAATGCACCCTCCGATACGATCTTCTCCATTAAGAGTTGAAATATAGTCAGATTTAATTCCTGTGCATGCGATAAATGATGAAATTTCTGCAGTCTCTGCGGCGGAGAGCCGAAACAATTCCGTATTTTTTTCTGTAAATTCAATACTTCTTTTAACATGACTTGAAGTATATTTCGCGCCGGTCCCTTCGGTATCGGACTCTTCCTGAATATAACCTGTGTCATGGAGCAGCGCGCCAAGGAGCAGAGACACAGCCTTATCCTCTCTGTATATACCAGCGGTGATATTTCTACCGTCAAGCAGCCTTGCAGCAGCAAGAAAAGCATCAAGAGTATGCTTGAGATCGTGATACTCGGTATTACAGCCTCTATACCCTTTTAATTTGCCATTAAAAAGCAAACATACATGATTGAAAGCATTTTCAATTTTTTCGAATGATGCCAGTTTATAGCTATGAAAAAAAATCGTCTGAACTTCATTTATGACAGTTTCAGGATTTTCTGAATCGAGTATAAGCGCCAGCTGGTTTCTTGCGGGATTTATCATTCAAATCTCCATAAATATAAATGAAGAGACTGATTGATATTTAAAGAAAAACCGGTAATATCAAGCACTTTTTTTAGAACGGACAACAGATTCACTTTATTTTTCTCAGAGATATTATTATTGACGGAGACCTCACGCAGCTTCAACTTAAAGTCAGCCCCTGGAACCGCACTTAAGTGGTGAATACAATATTAAGAGGAGATTTCAACATGGGATCAAAATGTGAAACATGTTCAATGCGATTAAAAGCAGAAAAAAATCCGCACAGCATTATTGCAAGGATATGGCGATGGCATACAAAATGGTGCCCAGGCTGGAAAGCTTATCAGAAAGAACAAAATAAAAAATAAATTTTAAAATTATAATTGCATTTCTACGACCATTACGCATTATAGTTAATTATACATAATGGGGAAGAATTTGACTTTCTTCCCTCCTCAAACACTAAGCATGTAAGCTGATAATTTATTTACATAGCTCTACTTTTACGTCCAATTTTTTTATTGACATCACAACCTTAAATTAACCTTTAGTAATTAAAAAAAGTTGCATTTTTTTATTTTGGAATAGAGCGGGATAGAAATTGACATTTGATATTTAACGTCACTTATTACCTGCTAAAAAACTTTGTTATGATTATAATTTTCAGTAATTTATAATCATAAAGCTTTAAATCTATTATATCAGGTAGAGGTTTTTTGATTATTATAAAAAACATGTAAACGGGAGAATTCTCTCCAAAACTGTTTTACAAATCATGAATACCCGATTAATAGCAGGTCAAATTTTAAAAGAAATAAAGAGATTTCTCTTTATTTAAAAAATTTAAGGAGTTACAAATAATGAATGAGATGTTATTTTACATCGCGCCAATAGCTTCATTCGTTGCTCTGATTTTTGCTTTCATATTCTACAAATCAATGATGAAAGCTAATCCGGGAAATGATCTAATGGTCGAAATCGCAGGTCACGTAAGAGAGGGAGCTTATGCTTATCTCTACCGTCAGTACAAAGTTGTTGGTATAGTTTTTGCTATACTTGCTCTTATTTTTGTAGCACTGGCCTTCTTTGGAATCCAGAATCCCTTTGTTCCAATAGCATTCCTGACTGGTGGATTTTTCTCAGGTCTTTGCGGATACCTTGGAATGAAAACTGCTACACACGCATCTTCAAGAACTGCTCAGGGAGCATCTGAATCTCTTAACAGAGGACTTCAGGTTGCATTCCGTTCAGGTGCTGTTATGGGTCTTGTCGTTGTTGGTTTCGGTCTTCTTGACATATCTCTATGGTATATACTTCTTGATAAAGTTATCTATACTGCAGAGCACATGGCTAGTGGATTAAAATTCCTTGGTCTTACAATTGTTCCTGCTGGAATAGATACTCACCACAAATATGTTGAAATAACTACAACTATGATCACATTCGGTATGGGTGCATCTACTCAGGCTCTTTTTGCTCGTGTTGGTGGTGGTATATTCACTAAAGCAGCTGACGTTGGAGCTGACCTTGTTGGTAAAGTTGAAGCTGGAATTCCTGAAGATGATCCAAGAAATCCTGCTACTATTGCAGATAACGTTGGTGACAACGTAGGTGATGTTGCCGGTATGGGAGCTGACCTTTACGAGTCATACTGCGGATCTATCCTTGCAACAGCTTGTCTTGGTGCAGCTCTTCCATGGGTTGAGTGGAACTCTGCTACATTCGGTGGAATGAGAGCGATTCTTGCTCCTATGGTTATTGCAGGTATGGGTATTGTATTTTCAATAATTGGTATATTCCTTGTTCGTACAAAAGAAAATGCCTCAATGAAAAATCTTCTTTTTTCTCTTAACGTAGGTGTTTGGGTAAGTTCAGCTCTTATTCTTGCTGCTCTTGCTTACATGGCTAATATAAACTTCATAACATGGGGTATATTCGGTTCAGTTATAGCTGGTCTTCTTGCTGGTCTTATTATCGGACAGGCAACAGAGTACTATACTTCTGATGAATACTCTCCTACTAAAGGTATAGCTGCACAGGCTCCTATGGGTCATGCAACTGTTATAATCGAAGGTCTTGCTGTT
>JBBRFT010000300.1:0-4104 GCA_038241375.1 Spirochaetota bacterium | reverse complement strand
ATGACCTTAAGGCGTTTCTGAGCGTCTTCAGTTAGAGATGCGTGTCTGGGATAAAAAAGGTACGCGTAGGCCTGTCTTGCTGATCTGCCGACTCTCCCTTTCAGCTGATAGAGCTGTGAGAGACCGAATGTGTCAGCACGGTTTATGATGATAGTATTGACATTCGGGATGTCCAGCCCTGATTCTATTATTGTAGTACTGATTAGTACGTCGTATTTTTTATTCATAAAGTCTATCATTATATCTTCAAGTTCATGTTCATGCATCTGCCCGTGGCCTATACAGAAAGACGCCTCTGGAACAAGATTTTTTAGAAGTATCATCTGTGTTTCTATAGACTGGACACGGTTGTAAACGTAAAAGACCTGGCCTCCACGGCTGATTTCATTCAGGATTGCTTCTCTTAAAATGTCGGGATTCTCTTCCATCACATAAGTCTCTATAGCCTGCCGGCTTTCCGGAGGTGTGGCAATAATTGTTAAATCCCTTATACCGGCCATTGAAATATGAAGAGTCCTGGGGATCGGTGTTGCAGAAAGAGTGAGAACATCGACTATTGTTCTGAATTTTTTGAGTTCCTCTTTATGCTTTACACCGAAGCGCTGTTCCTCATCGATTATAAGGAGCCCTAAATTTTTAATATTAATACCCGCTGTAAGAATTGCGTGCGTACCGATTATAATGTCTATCTCTGCACTTGCCAGTTTACTTTTTATTTTTATAATTTCACCTTTTGTTCTGAATCGTGAAATCATATCCACATGGATCGGATAATCGCTGAATCTTTTTTTAAATGTTTCATAATGCTGCATGGCCAGAATTGTGGTCGGAACAAGAATCGCAACCTGTTTCCCGGCCATTACAGATTTGAAGGATGCTCGTATGGCTACCTCGGTTTTACCGAATCCCACATCTCCGCATACTAGCCTGTCCATGGGTTTATCGGTTTCCATGTCATCTTTAACATCTTCAATTGCCGTGATCTGATCCGGAGTCTCTTCGTATTCAAAGAGGGATTCGAACTCCTCCTGCCACTGTGTGTCCGGCGGGAAGCGGAATCCCTGGAGCGCGCTTCGTTTAGAGTATATTTTAATAAGATCCCGGGCTATATCTTCAACAGATTCTTTAACACGCTGTTTAATTTTATTCCAGGCAGATTGTCGTCCCAGGGCGTCTATGCGGGGCTTGCGTCCCTCTGTCCCGATATATTTCTGGACATATGTTATCTGATCCAGGGATACATAGAGTTTGTCCTCACCCGCATATTCGATTAGAATAAAGTCTCTCTCAACTCCACCTGCCGCCATCCTCTCGATGCTTCTGAATGTTCCGATTCCGTGGTTGATATGTACAACGTAATCTCCCGGTTTCAGATCCAGAAATGTCTCGATAGGGCGGGATGATTTGCTTTTAAAATGTTTTCTCTTACGGTAGCTTTTCCCGAATATTTCATGATCGGTTATAACGAGAGTCTTTATTTCGCCCAGTTCAACTCCGGTGCTTAACGGGGATATTACTATATTCACAGATGCATCGGAGTTGTAATTTTCGAAATCACTGTCAGGATTTAATTCTCCAAAGAGATCGCTCAGTCTTCGAGCCTGGCCTTCAAATGATGTTGTTAAAACTATTTTCCATCCATCCGAAATTCTTTCTTCCAAATCGTCACGAACAGATTTAATTTTACCCTGATAATTTTTTATGCTCTTCATACTCCAGTTGAATGAGCCTGAACTTGCAGTAAATGTCTGAAGAGAAATAGCTTCTTTCCGGATTTTTTCCATTACCCCGCTGTCGAGCAGTATATCAGGTGCTATACAGTAAATTTCCTTGCTTTTACGGATGTAAAGATCCTCATAGTTTTTTACTGTTCTGTTTTCTCTTGAAATGAGTCCGGGCCAGTCGAGAAGTATCAGCGATGCATTGCCGTCGAGATAATCTATGATGGAGCATGAATCCGTAATTTCGCTGAAAAGATCCTCCAGCCCCGGAATTTTTTCCGGATGGTTTTCGTTATTAAGCCACTTACGAAATTCATCGGGGAGATCCATTGAGTCGTTAAATTTTGTCTTGAGTTTATCTCTCAGTTCATTCTTCTCTTTTGAAAAAAATACAAGTTCTCTTCTTGGATAGATTGTAACTTCATCATGTCTGTCAAGTCCGGCAGAGAGCTGAGTTTCTATGTCAAACTCCCGGATAGATTCAAGAGTATCTCCGAAAAAATCGAGCCGCAGAGGATTTTCAAATGAAGATAGATGAATGTCGATTATACTTCCTTTAACGGAAAATTGGCCGAATGAATCGACTCTTGTTTCCCGGGTGTAGCCGTACTGTATCAGTGTTGATATAATATCATCAAAGGGATATTCTTCACCTGCTGTAAGCGTTAATCCTTTCTTAATAAAGAAGCTGCTTGTCGGGAGTTTTCGAATTACTGAATCGGCAGTGGCTATAATAACAGCGGGTGTTCCCGATATTATTTTATATATAGACTTGATCCTGTCTCTTTCTATAGATTCCGGAGGTGACATGAATTCATATGGGAGAGTTTCCCATTGAGGAAATTTATACAGATACTGTTCATCGATAAAGCACGTCAGATCGAGATAAAGATCATTCATCTGCTGAATATTTTCAGTGACAATGAATGTCTGATTGTTTTTTGCGTGGAAAATTGACGAAATTATAAAAGGATATGATGCCGGAGATATCCCTTCGACAGATTGAGTTTCAAATTTATTCAGATCCAGATTTTTAAATTCACTGGAAGAGATGATTCTGCTGCAGATCTCTTGTAGTATCATTTTTTTATTTACCATTTACATATATTCAATTGATCCATGCGGAGGGGCTTTTTTCAGTGGTTTACCCCGGATACGGGAAGAAAAAAATATTTTTTAAAAATTCAATGAAACTGTTGCTCCCTAATCGCCCCGCCTGGTACTGTAAATGAATAGGTGCTGGAAACTGATAGTATTTTTCAAGAAAAATATATTAAGAGTTGATATATTTAACGTTTTTGAAAGTAATATTCATTATTGCTGTGACCGTGTAATTATTCAGCGGGGATTAAAAGTTTAAATTGTTGTGTTATAAATAATTTTTCAGCTATACACTTGAAATCCCCCTGTTTCGCATCGCTCAACATCCCCCTTAATAAAGGGGGTGGCCGATAGGCCGAGGGATTTGTTAGTATTACATAGAGAATTATTTGACGGGAAATCATCCAGTTGAAGGACCCTTACTGATATAGGCAGCGAATTATTATCAGGTGTGCGCATGCTTCGCATACAATGAAATGGGAGAATAATTGTGAAGAAAAACCGTATATCGCTATTTGTTCTTTTTACAGTATTATTGTCATCGTCAGTTTATGCGGATGAAGCTGTGTTTAAGAAAATTATTGAAGATTATCTCTCTGTGACTACGATAAAAGCATCTATTGTTCAGCATGTTTATCCTGAGGATGGTTCCACTGAGATTTTCAGCGGTCATTACTTTGCTGCATCAAAGGGATTTATAAGAATTGAATACCTCAAGCCGGAGAGGCAGGTTGTAGTGGTGAATGATTCCGGTCTACACTGGTATTATACCGACAGAAAGCTGCTTTTTTACTCGGAGAAAAAGAGCGGAGAGAACAGTTCTATACCGCTTCTTATGAATGTGATACCTGAAGAGAGTCTTAAAAGCATTAAAGTTGTAAAAGAGGGGATGAGATTTTATTCGCTTTTTAAAATGGCTGATGTTTATTCTATTACATCCGGAAAAAATAAAACAACGTTGACACTCTGGGTTGATCCAGCCGCACGGATCATTAAGCGTAAAATTATTCTTGATGATTCCGGCCGAGAGATGATCAGGGAGGAATATAAAACTCATGCTTGTATCAATGGTGTTTATATACCTTCAAGGATTGAACTGACGGTACGGACTTCTACCGGTGTTATGCAGACCGTTACTGAATACGGCAGTATTGTTTTAAACAGCCGGCTTGATAAAGATTTATTTGAATTTAAAGTTACTCCCGAAATGAAAGTGCGGATGATTGATGAGCGTTAAAAAGTACATTATATCTTTTTTAATACTGCTGAGTATGTCCGTTAT
>JBBRFT010000299.1:0-4134 GCA_038241375.1 Spirochaetota bacterium | reverse complement strand
AATTTTGTACCCTGACCGTTTAAACAATCACCGGATATACAAACACTGTTCGCAGCAATTAAAGTAATTGGCATTAATATAATAATTAAAAAACTAAAATAAATCTTTTTCACAAATTCACCTTTTCTTTTTAGGAAACTGCGTTAAATAAGCAACAAGTTTAATTCAACAAACCGGATAAAGAGACAGATTGAATCTTATCAGAATGTGTAAATGTACATTCTTGATAAGATTTCTTCAATACGACCTGTTAAATTAAAATTTAATCTTTTAGGGAATCCCGGCTGATCCCAGTATCCGAGATTCCTGTTCCTTGCGTCAGAGAGTTTTATATAGAAATATTGATTTACAGGGGGATTATCAGATTCATTCCCGCCGGCAAGAAGTGACGGTATAGATTCTGTAAAGTTTTTAAGATTAAAACTGAAATAGGTTTTACTGTTTATAACTACTACCGGCATAGTAACACTGTTCCCGGAATTTTCACCCGATGAACGTATAACTTCCCACATATTAGAAATATTTTTCTGGTCTGATGTCGAGTATTCAGTAAACGCAATTTTATTTTTTTTAAGATAATTAATCGTGTACTCACATCTGGAACATCCCGGCTTTGTATATATTGTAACACCAGATGAACTATCGGCGTAGAGTGCTAATGCAGATAGTAGTAAAATTGCAAATGCTATGATTCTTTTCATTAAATATCTCCTGCAAATTCATTTTTTAAAGAGTCTTAATTTTAACTAATTATTTTGAAACTGTCAAGGTAAAACCATCCTGCTCACCCGACATACTCAGCGCATTGCCTGCAGTATCTATTTTCCCCGTGTATATATAATCCTGATTTGCGGCATAAGAGTAAATACCGTTTTTCACTGTAAAAGTAACAATTCGTTTGCTGTTCCTCTTTTCCATCCCTTTCGGCCCCTCAACGCTGCTTACACTGTTTATCTCAATCTCGGCAGAGTTACCATTTACTTTTTTTACAATTGCAGTTCCGCTACTGCTGTATGCTATTCCCCCTGCCGAGTATGTGAATTTTTTATTTTTAATAAAGAATTCAGGTTTGTTTCTTTCAGTTATAAGCGCCCGGACTTTTTCCGGATCACCGCAATATGGTACTCTGTTGATTGTTGAACCAGGAAGAAGTACTGCCTCAAAAGGATTTGTAAAATTATAAGATGAATTCTCATTTGTGAAATAGGGGTGAGTTGCAAATGACGCCGGAGTGTTTCCCGGGTTTAAACTATTCGCCTGAGGATCAATTGAATACCATCTGTTGTTTATATTAATTGCAATTACCCAGTGTTCTACAATCCAGCTCATATCGTAGTTAAATTTGGAGACAAAAAATTTATCAGCGGGAATTCCAGCGGCGTAAAGAAGAGTTGCCGTCCCCTGTGACCAGCTTGTACAGTTCCCAAGCGGAATAAATCCGTACTTCGCATAAGTATCAGCATAATCCTCAATAGAGGGCCAGTGTTTAACAGATTTAAGGCCACTGCCCTGATTTGGATTATTGTAAGAATTTCGGAAAAGAAATTCCATTGCTTCAGTTACTTTCAGATCTTTTGTCCCCATGGAAGATTTTGCTTTTTTATTTAAGAAATTCCACACGCTGCTTACTCTGGAAACAATTTCAGCATCTGTTGCAGCTTTACCATTTCCTCCAAGTTCTTTTATCAACGCATTGACCGATGGAGTTCTTTTGTCTATTTCAGGGAAGAAGAAATCATCTCTTCTTGTAATTATTCCGTTTTTATAATAAAATATTCCATTATCTTCATAGTAATATTTCTTTCCTCTATATTTTGTATCGAGAAGAACATAATTATCAGCATCATAAAATTCAGATATTATATTCACCGTTCTGTCTCCGCTTGACGGTGTGAGTTTAACCATTGCAGTCTCACGTTCAGGAGAATTCGCAAGGAGCATTATTGAAGATTCTAAGGTGTATTTTTCAGGTAAAACAAATTTCCCGGTTCTATCAGTGTAAACGGTATCACTTTTTACATAACTATTTTTCGGATCTTTTGGATTAAACACCCACACATCAACTGAAAATGCATCTACATTTTGATGCTGTTTATTCCCTGACACAGCATCGATGCTGTAACCCTTTACAACACCAGTTATCTCGGTAGGAGGAGGTAGATATTTTACATTCTGTGGAGATATAAAATACCACTCCATCCATGGACCGTTGTGATCAGTCCACGTGTGTACGTTAGATCCGTTTTCAAAATTACGGGGCGTGCAGAGAACTCTCCCCCAGTGTGTAAATATTTTAAATCGGCCCTCTCCAAGATGTTTCAGACGGAATTTCTGTGAAACAGTTCCGTTAGATTGCCAGATCTGAATATTTACCCCGTCACCATTTACTCCACCAGATACATCAACATGACCTTTATTTGCCGAGACGATGTTATACCATCCGTCACCTGTAGAAACAAATTTGTAAAATTGATCATTAGCCGATTCCCGACTCCATAAACCGAGATTGTCACCTTGATTAAAATTATTTTTCCTACCTGGTTGGTCCCACTCCCCTTTCAAAGAAGTCTCCCCAGCCTGAACTGATTTAATACGGAAAAAACCGTCAGGCGCTTTATCGAACGTATCCTGTGCGATAAGGGCTGTTGAAATAATTACAAATAAGAACGATAATAGAATTTTTTTTATTTTGTTATCCATTTTTTAAACTCACTATATTATAAATTAAAAAGGGATAGGAGTTGGAAATTTTTTTAAAATTACCATCTTCTATCCCCGGTACTTTTATCACATTAAATAGTGATAAGCCACTTCACCTTATATTTAAAACTTACCAGCAACAGTTTTTATATAGTTCTTTGATTCTGCATCTTTCTCTGAAGCTGCTTCGTCATTAATTTTTTTAGTGACAGGACCTTTTAAAAGATTCTCTGCAAAACCCGAAGCAGGTTTAATAATTACTTCTGAGACCGCTTTAAGTATAGATCTTTTTGCTGCAATATCACTATTCTGCTTCGCATTATTTATTATACCTATAACTGCATTCCACTGCTTCCCTGTTTCAAGTCCGTTAAGATGCACCTTCAGTTCACCATTTGAATTTTCGCTGTTAAACTTTTCATTATCGACCAACTTAAAATATTGATCTCTGTACAAGGTATCGTTTCCTGTTGCCTGCTTCATAGTTATTCTAGTAGATTCCTTTTTCTCTACCGGTTGTGAATAACCGACCGGCTCAAGTTTCTGACTATTATTCACATCAATAAAATACCACTCCATCCATGGACCGTCATGGTCGCCCCAAATATGGACATTGGATCCATTACCGTGATTTCTCCCTGCAAGACAGATAGCACGACCGGCTAGTGTGTAGATCTTCCACCTTCCGTCACCAAGATATTTGAAACGAAACCTCTGAGCCGGTGAGCTATTCCCTTCCCACATCTGAATATTTACTCCATCGGCGTTATTACCTCCTGCAATATCAACTGTTCCAAACCCATTAAAAGATTGGATACTATAAGTATCGTTCTCTCTCTTAACAAAAACAAATTGCTGATCTTCACCACCATCTGATTGCCATACCCCAACATTTGCCCCTTTTTTGAATTCACCCCGTTTCATTTTCCCCGGTAGATCCCAATATCCGGCGTTAACATTTCCTGCCTGAACAGATTTAACCCACACCGCTCTCATAGTCGGTACTTCAGAGAAAGATTGTTGTGCATTCAATGTTGTTGCGAATAAAACAAGCACTGCAGCTGAAATACATAGTTGTTTAAACTTCTTACTTATCATGCTTACCTCTTTATTTTTTAATTAACCAGCTCCCTTTCTCAAATACGGGAGTATCCCGAATCGATGAAACTCATTCAAGAAATTTCCGTTTATCCGGAAACATATCCATCGCTTATCCAGAACAAACTTTCCAGTGTAAAGATGGCAGCATGAATATTCAGCAACAAAGGATTATTTTTACTCCCTGTATTATTGTCTTTTTAGGAAACTGCGTTATATATGCAACAATTTTAATTCACCAAACCGGATCCTAAAGAGACAGATTGAATCTTATCAGAATGTGTAAATGTACATTCTTGATAAGATTTCTTCAATACGACCTGTTAAATTAAAATT
>JBBRFT010000298.1:0-4176 GCA_038241375.1 Spirochaetota bacterium | reverse complement strand
CAGATCAGTGATGTCAAAGAAAACCAGAGAGAATTGAATCAGTTAAAAATTAAAACTGATGAATTATATAACTCAATTGGAATTGATGGAATAAAGTTCAAGCTTTCCGAACTAGAGCTTCTAGTACAGAGTGATGAGGCATGGAAAGATCAGGGCAAATTTACTGAGTTGAATCAGGAGATAAGTAAGCTCAAACGTAAAATTGACCCCTGGATCTCCATGAGAAATGAAATTATAGAATCACTTGAAATGATAGATATGGCTCTTGCGGAGGAGGATATGGAACTCCTGTCAGAAATATCTTCCAATATAAAACTGATTGATGAAAGATTTAATGAACTGGAAACACGTGAACTTCTTTCTGGCACCGATGATATGAAAGATGCATTTATTACAATTCATCCCGGTGCAGGGGGGACGGAATCTCAAGATTGGGCCAGTATGCTTGTACGTATGTATACACGATGGGCTGAACAAAATAAATTTGCCATTGAGTATATCGATTACACTCAAGGTGACGAAGCCGGAATTAAAAGTGCCACTATTCTGATAAAAGGTGAATACGCATACGGGCTCCTAAGGGGTGAAACAGGAGTTCATAGACTAGTGCGGATTTCACCATTCGATGCAAATAAAAGACGCCATACTTCATTTGCTTCTGTTGAAATTATTGCCGATGTAGATGACACCATCGATTTAGATATAAATGAAAATGATCTTAAAATAGATACATATAGAGCCTCCGGTGCAGGTGGACAGCACGTAAATAAGACCGATTCAGCTGTACGGATTACTCATTTACCTACTGGTATAGTGGTACAGTGTCAGAACGAAAGGTCACAGCATAAAAACAAAGCATTCGCCATGAAAGTACTGAAAGCGCGTATCTATGATAAACGTCAGGCGGAACTAAATGAAAAAAAACAAGTGTCAGCCGGTGAGAAGAAGGATATATCCTGGGGCAATCAGATCCGATCTTATGTTTTTCAGCCGTACACACTTGTAAAAGATCACAGAACCGGTGAGGAAACAGGAAGTGTGGACTTTGTTTTTGATGGTGAACTGAACAGATTTCTCTATGCTTATCTTAAAAATAAGAAAAATTCATAATCATCGGTGGTATGTAATTGATCTGGAATTCCTCAAAAAATAAAAAATTGAAATCATTAAAACCTCAGCCCTTAAATTTCAATGATTCATTCCAGATTAATATGAGTGACCTCGATTTATCCGATTCGGTTGAATCTCTCCCTGGTCTTTCAGGAACAAAAAAGCTTTTTCTGGGCAGATTTAACAGTAAGAACCTTTATTCAATGATGGATAAAATTGGTCTGATAAAACATCTTCAGTCTATTGGATTTGATGAACTTCTTGTGGATATAGATTTTGATCATAACCGAATCAGCTACATGAGGCTGTATTGGAAAGAAAAAATACCTTCGCGGCAGCTGATAGATCTGAGAGTCAGTGAATCGTCATTTATTCCCGATAAAAAATTTTTTAAAAAAAATACTGTGATAACACCTTACAGCATGATAGTTATAGAATGGCTATCGGCAAAAAATCCGCTGAAAAACTTTAATGATGAAAAACCTCAGCTTCCGGGGCAGACTAATCCCGGCCTTGGAGTGTTAAAGTATTGCTTTGAAATGCTCCATATAATGGCGGAAGAAGTTTTTAAAGACGGGTTTCTTGATATACCCGACCATATGCACGGTGCGATTATGTATTCAAAAAAATTTAAATTTTTTGATCCTGCTCATGAAGGAATAATAAGAGCTGTCGGGCGTGATCTTCGCAAATATTCTCTTTCGGATATATCCTGGGGAGTCTTAACGGAAACTATTATCGATCTAAGCACAAAAAAACCGGCAATTTATGACCCGGGGGAACAGATTCATTATGTTTCAAAAAGAATGAAAAAGTATTTCAACTCAAAGATGTATAGAACAGTTCTAATGAAGTATTACGAAAAGAAAAGATACTTTTTCGACTTTGATGAGATGGTAAAAAAAAGAGAGGATATACTTCGTTCTAATAAGATCGAAGATCTTTAGGGTATACGATCCTGATTTTTGACATTCTTTCGAGTTCAGAGATCTGCGTCTGGAGATCCTTTTGAGAAGTTCCCATTTTTAAATTATTCTGCTTTTTATAACTGATTATTTCATTCATTATATCTTCATGAAGCAGAACTGAATTCCTGTAATTTATTATTTCAGAATTCTCTGATGTAAAATTTTTTTTTAATACTTTATTAAAGTCGAAGCGGTAATTGCGGATTATTTTATCTCTGATTTCTGAAATATTAAAATCAGCAGAGTTAATCTGTTCGATTAACTCTGCTGCGGAATTTATAATATTTAAAATTTCTTCTTCTTCATCGTGACTGTTTTTTATCAGGTCCGATAAATCTTTCTCTTTCACTAGAAGTTTTTTTAGAAGTGCCGTTTTCGATTCAAGGCAGTTAACAAGATCACAAAAAAGACCTTTTACATCATCCCTCAATACTGAAATTCCCTTTAGAACCTATATTTATGTTTTTATCAGATTTGGTTTCAGTGGCGGAAATCTGATCCCAAGCCTCGCGGAGTTCTTTTAAAAGTTTTAAGACCTGTTTAATAATTTCGGGATCTTTTTTCATATTGGCCTCAAGGAGCTGTCGTTTAAAATACATATAAAGATTAAAAAGATTCTGAGAAATCTCGCCCCCCTCATCCATATTCAGAGAGAGAAGCAATTCTGTAATTATATCCTGAGCTTTGATAATGTTATTGTTAACCACATCATAAGATTTAGGGGACATGTTATCCAGGGCTATGGTGAGAAATTTAATAGCACCATCGTAAAGCATGACAATAAGTTTTCCCTGATTGGCAGTTGATATCTGAGTCTGCTTATATTGATTATACGGGTTAGTGTTTGACACTTACTTGCTCCAGTTCTCTTTTTGTTTTATAATACTATTATCGTATCAAGTTCATGTTAACTTTACTCGATTAAATAACCAGGAATCAGCAAAATATAAATTTTACATTTGCCGGTTTAAATCCCGGTTTCTAACCTTTCAATTAACTATAATATATTTTTATTTGAAAACATTTTCAATCTTTATAAGTATTTCGTTGTATTTTTCATAAGTTTTATCAATAATCTCATCCGGAAGAGGCGGCGGCGGGGAGTTCTTGTCCCATGGCGTTGTGTCAATATAATCCCGTATAAACTGTTTGTCGTAACTTACAGGAGATGAATTTTTTTTATAGAGTTTTCCATCCCAGAATCGCGAACTATCAGGAGTCATTACTTCATCTATGAGAATAATCTCACCCTTATGATATCCGAATTCAAGCTTTGTGTCGGCAAGAATTATTCCGGCTTTTTCAAGATTATCTCTGCCGAACTTATATATTTCTTTTGTGATCTCTGAAAGAAATTCAGAATCCTTCTCCCCGATATCTTTTTTCATAAAATCTATGGAGATGTTCATATCATGCCCGGTGTCCTCTTTTGTTGCCGGAGTAAATAGTGTTTCAGGGAATTTTTCCGCTATCTGCAGACCTGCAGGGAGTTTTATTCCTGAAATTTCCCCTTTCTCCTGATACTCCTTCCAGCCTCCGCCTATGATATAACCACGTGCAACACATTCGAAATCTATTCTTTTTGTCTTTTTTACAATAATTGATCTGTCTTTGAATATTTCCGGATAGTTTGAATATGGTGCAGGAAAATTATTAAAGTTATCTTCAACAATATGATTATTGATAAATTTTATCTGATTAAACCATATATTTGATATTTTATTAAGTATTTTGCCTTTTCCGGCAATACCGTTGGGAAATATATAGTCAAAGGCCGAAATACGGTCTGTTGAAACTATAAGCATATGTTCATCGTCTATAGGGAACAGGTCTCTGACTTTCCCCTGATATAGTTTTTTTATTTCCGGAATATTTATTGAAATAAGAGGTTTCATGTTCACTCCTTTACTGACTTAATTTCTTTATTAATAATTCATTCACGACCTGCGGATTTGCTTTACCTTTAGATTCTTTCATAATCTGACCTACAAGAAATCCGATTGCTTTCTCTTTTCCGTTTTTATAATCATCGATAGACTGCTGATTACCCGCGAGAACAGTGTCGATGATCCCCTCTATAGCTGATGAGTAGCTTACC
>JBBRFT010000297.1:0-4190 GCA_038241375.1 Spirochaetota bacterium | reverse complement strand
GTCTCATCCGGTAAGATGATGAGCAGAGATACATTTATCCGAACAGATAATCTTATCACTGATATTGAAGAGTATAGAAATTACAATGATGATATTGAGCATTCAAGAATAAACAGAGTTTCAACAGTTGACGTCGGTTCGGGGATTAACGCTGCAGAGCTTGCTGGAATGTTTGCAGGAGATGATCCCTCTTTCTCCCGGACCATCTCGCGGAAAATAAAAAAATTATCTTATGAAAATAAAATTATTTATAAAAGTGAACTCAATAAAATTATTGCGGAGCTTGAACGCACCCGTGAAGTTAAAGAGAAAAAATATGTAAATGAAATTCTATCCGCGTTTACAATGAAGGGGCTCTCCGGCGAGAATGATACTATTACGACCTACGATCTGATGAGTGTTGATTCAGAAGGTAGACGTATTCTCCCATCTACGGATAAAGAGTTCGGAGAGTTTGAGGCGATGTTAAGACATAATCCCGCGTATTTAAAAGGAATTTATTCTGCCGATCCGGCTACTGGGGAAATTTCAGATTTCGGAATTTTTCTCAGACTTGTTGATATTCCGAATCACGATGCCGTCGCACGGGAAATATTTGAAATTGCCGGAAGCTATAACAGCAATGATCTTCGTGTGCTCACTCAGGGTGAACCAATTCTTTATAAACAGATTTATGATTATATGCAGAGTGATCTGATGTTTTTTGTACCGCTTGTTCTGCTGGTAATATCAGTAATTTTCTTTCTGAACTTCGGTACACTTCAGGGGGTACTTGTTCCGCTGGCAACTCTTATCATGGCGGATATATGGCTCCTGGGTCTCATGGGGCATATGGGATTCCGCCTATCGGTCCTTGGCATATCTTTACCACCACTTGTGATCTCAGTTGGCAGTTCCTATTCTATTCATATTATAAATAGATTTCTCATAGATAGAGAGAGTATAGTGCGGGACCGTAAATCCGGACTTCATAGTTCGATGAAGAGAATCGGGATAACTCTTTTTCTTGCCAGTATTACAACTGTGATAGGATTTGCGACTAATATGGCGACACAGGTGAGTTCAATTTTCGAGTGGGGAGTCTTCGCTGCAATCGGTACTTTTTTTGCGGTGTCTATCGCCGCGCTTTTGGTGCCTGCAGTATTTTCACTTGTTGAGATAAGAACACCCGCGAATATAATTAATACTATTTTAAAAGTGAGGGGTAAAAACTCTTCTCCGGATAAAAAGGGAGCTGCTGACCGGGTTGTGGATTTTCTTGCAGGAACTGCAGTGAAACATTACCGTGCGGTGCTAGCTGCTGCAATGATTGTCGCTGTTATTTCTGCCGCAGGTGTGTTTCGTATAAGGACAGAGACATCTCTCCCGTCATATTTTAAAGCGAATGATTACATCAATACATCCAGTGTGGAAATAGGTAAAAAGTTCGGCGGAACTATGGGGCTGAATATTCTTATTGATACAAAAAATGCTGACGGAGTGAAGTCATCGGAATTTCTTAACAGAGTGGAGAGGGCAAGAGAGTGGCTTGTCTCGGCGGAAAATTCTGACCTTCATATAGGGAGGACCGATGCATTCGGTGACTTCATAAAAACAATGAATATGGCTATGAATAATGATGATAAAAAATTTTATTCTATTCCGGTAAACGACGCCGATATAATGGATTTTTTTGAAATTTACTCAGGAGACGATGATAACTCCGATGGGCGGATAGATGACTTTGAGCCGTATATAGATCCGGCATTCAGTACTGTAAATCTTTTCGCAAGACTTCAGGAGAGGGAAGGGAAACTTCTGGGGACATCTGAAATTTCATATATCATTAATCGAGTGCGCGATCATATGGTTAAAGAGTTTGAACCGCTTGGATGTGAAATCATAATTTCCGGCGAGCCTTTGATTATTCAAAGCCTGGCTAAATATATTGTCTACGGCCAGTTGTGGAGCCTCTTCCTCTCACTTGCAGCTGTATGTATGGTTGTTATTGTATTATTCAAAAATATAAAAGCGGGATTTGTTGCACTCGTCCCGATAGGTCTGGCTCTGCTTTTTAATTTTGGAGTGATGGGGTGGCTGGGAATAAGACTTGATATAGCAACGGCGATTATCGCTTCAATTACAGTGGGGATAGGTGTTGATAACACCATTCATTTTCTGAACAATTACCGTATGGTGAGCCGGGATAAAACACTCTCATTCGATGAAACTTTGATAACTACACTTTCCGTTGCCGGCAAGGCTATAATATACGCAGCACTTGCTTTAATCTGCGGTTTTTCCGTACTGGTTGTATCGAGTTTTAAACCGATTATGTTATTCGGAATTCTAATGGGTATTACATTTATTGCAACTACTGCCGGGGCTCTTCTTATCCTCCCGGCATTTATTAAAGCAGTGAATTTCAGCATGGATGAGAGTACAGCCACTGCTGACTTGCAGAGATTTGAATCGGGTGGCGCGCGGGAGTTGATTGAAAAACTGATTCGTTCCAGCAGACAAAACAGCAGAATTCACAAATCGTTAAAAAGAGGGTATGACCGAATTTTTCTATAAAAAATGAGATTTCTCACCTGAAGAACTGAAGGAGGTTCGAAATGACAGAAAAAGTTACAGTTGTCATTTCGAAGAAGTGATAGCGACTGAGAAATCGTATTCTTTCATTAAATTTAAGATTTCTCAGATACGTTCGGAATGATAAGGTCTAAGCCAATCGTTAACTATGATAGTTTAGAAATTTCTATTGGAATAAAATTAACAATAATAAAGGAGTATCAGATGAAAAAATTTGCATTAACATTAACAATTGCCGTATTGATGATCGGAACAGTATTTGCTGAATTCAGCGGTAGAGAGATCATGGATAAGTCCGAGGCTCTTAAACAGCCCGATACGGTTAAGGCTTCAGTGGTTATGACTATTCACAAAGGGGAGACTGTTCAGGAGAAAGAGTTTGAAATGACAGGGAAAAAGTCGGGAAAGGATGAGAAGGTGCTTATAACTTTTACAAAGCCGACAAAGATAAAATTTCTTACTCATACTCATAAAAAAGGGGACGATGACCAGTGGCTTATGCTTACTTCGGGGAAAGTAAAACGTATATCTACATCTGAACGCGACCAGTCTTTTGTAAATTCCCATCTATACTATGAAGATATGAAATCACGTGATATCGATCGATATACCTATCAGCTCATTGGGGAAACAAAGGCTGTAGGTGAGGATTGTTATAAGGTCGAAGCGACACCGAAGGATGCGGGCAATGTTTACAGCAAGGCTGTTTTCTATGTACGGAAATCTGATTATTTTATTTTAAGAGCGGATATTTTTAAAGGGGGAGTTTTTCATAAGTATGTGGAAAATTATGATATAAGACTTCTTAACGGTATTCTTACTCCGTATCATTCAGTAATGTATCTTCCTGACGGGAAGAATCGTACAGAGCTTAGAATGAAAACAATTGAGTATAATAAATCAGTTGCTGATTCGTCACTCAATAAAGAAGTTTTAAGATAAAGTATGTTCTGACGGAGGAAATTATATTTATATTTTTCTCCGCCAGTACATTTCGTGATCGGGTTTGAAACTGTATTTCTTAAAATGCGCTCTATCCGGGTTCAGAAATAATAGCTATCCTAATCACTATTCTCATTATTGAAAAGATATCTCCCAGACGTGATTTTAACAAAAGAAAAGACATTATAGTTGAAATCATAATTATTTTATGTAATATTAATTTCATAAAATGGAGATTACAACATGGAATTTATAAAATCGAAATGTAAAAAATGCGGATATGAGATTGTAATGCCGGAAAAATCTGAAAGCATTATATGCGGATCTTGCGGTACAATAAATAATTTCAGTAAAATATCATCTATTCTGAAAAAGTATAACGAATCTCTTGAACAGTTAAATTATAAAGAGTCCCCTGATGATTTATTGAAAATCCCCGGTGAGGGTGTTCCGGCAGACTGGAAAATTCCACGGGAGAAGGAGCTCCCTTCTGGCGATGACGAGGAGGAGATGGTTTCCCCTGAGACCAGAAAGATATCAAAAATTATGACTCTTCTGTTTATTCTTGCGCCGTTTATAGCTCTGGCGATCGATTTTTTCAAACTTCCCTCATATATGGCACTTCTTATTATTGTTTTTATTATAGCAGTCATATTCTTTTTAAGAAGGTAATT
>JBBRFT010000296.1:0-4213 GCA_038241375.1 Spirochaetota bacterium | reverse complement strand
TAACCCTCAAGCTGTTTAATCGGACCGACAGGGCGAGAGGTTGACATGTTGTTTGCTGTTACTATTATCCCGCTCGGTGGATTTATCAGATGTGGATTCTGAGAAAAGGGGAGGATCCCTGTAATTTCATCTCTCCCTGATGAGCCGTCAAGTATCTCTTTACTGTTTACGTGTGATGGTCGAACAGGTATTCGACCGGCTCCCCACCATGCGATATTACCTTTGCTGTCCGCGTATGAGATGTTAAGACCCGGTGCCGCCAGTTTTGAAATTGCAAGACTAAATTGTTCCATTGTCGATGCAGCTGACATTCTATAAACAACATCTAAGACCGGATTTGGAACTTTATGGTAGACCCACCACATGGAAACAGGTTTACCTGAATATCCTTCAATAAATTCCGAGATTATCGGACCGTGAGGCGTTACGCGCACTTCCAGAACGTCATCGCTCTGACCCTTTACTTTTATAATCTCCTTAAATACGGAAATTTTAGTCCATTTATTGCGGTACATCACCTGTAAGGGGTCATCCGGTTTGAAAGTTTCGGCATAGAGGTCAAGATCATCATTTTCAAACATCGTTACGGCCCAGCCTTTTTTGCTGTTGTGACCAATCATCGGGAAGGGGATTAGCGGAATATGGTATCCGTAAACCTCATATCCCGGAAAAGTTATATGAGCTTCATACCATACTCCGGGGTGAGCCAGAGCCACATGAGGATCGTTTGCAAGTAAAGCGCTCCCCGTAGCTGAGCGGGATGGTGCTATGACCCAGGAGTTGCTCCCCTTAAACGGAGGGCATATCATCGCCGCCAGTTCGCGAAAAGTCGGTTCTTTAGACTGTTTATCCCGAAATCCGGTTTTGGTTAGGAGAGATTTAATGTTGGCGATTATCCGATTATGCATGGATGATATATTTTGAGGCTCTATTTTCTGAGGCTCTGACCCCGGATTTGACTTATGAGGCTCTGACCCCACATTCGATGCGGAATTGGAATCGGGGTCAGAGCCTGTATCATTTATGAAGTAAGATCGATGCTCTGACCCCGATTTAGCTGATAGGGAGCCCGGCACTCTGAAATCCGCAGTAGTTTCCATTATGGTAACAGGTTTTTCCTTTGTGTATCCGGGGAAAAGTTCATTTATATCCCTTTCCGATGACTTTTCTTTCAAAATTGTGTTAAGAGAGTCTGTATCTATTGCATCTGTAAATGAGTATGCCATATACCCGAACATTCCCAGGACGTCGAGACGTGAAAATTCACGGGGTTTATACCCAATTAAAGCATATTCCACGGGTAACTTTTGTGTTTTAATGAAGTGGTTAATTCCTGCCAGGAAAGAATCGAGTAATTTAAGCGCTTCAGGATCGATTTTTTCCGGGTGTTTTAGATATTCCGCAGCAGTCTGCTTTAAAAGATATGTCCGGAACATACGGTCGATCTTTAGAAATGATGGGCCGAGTATTTCAGAAAGTTCCCCGAGTGCGAGCCGGCGCTGTAGCTCTATCTGAAAGAGTCTATCCTGCGCGATGGTGAATCCATAGGCGAAATATGCATCTTTTCCATTTTGTGCAGTTATATGAGGAACTCCCCAGTTGTCTCGAATGACAGTGGTCTTTCCCGAGATACCATCAGCACGGAATATTCCGTCAATAACAGGCGACCGCGAGTTAAAAAAGGTATTAATTCCAATGAACAGCAAAATTCCCAAAGTAATTATACCAAAAGTAATAATTCCGGTAATTTTCAGAGGTTTTTTCATGGTAAACTCCTGCAATTTTTATATAAGATCACTATAATTATATTTTGAAGTTTCAATAAAGTCTATTCAAATAAATTTTGCGACAGAATTTAGTCTGCCAAAGATTCGTGCGGGTTGATTTTGTTTGAAATTCAGGTTTTCATGTTCATGCTCTGACCCCGTTTTGAGGACTTGAAATTTTTAAAGCTATAATTTTTGAAAAAAGGGTCAGAGCCTCGCAATTCTGGTCGAATAGAACCGATTTGTGGGATGTATCTCCTAGTTATACAAATAGGTATTTCACTAAAAACGTATAAATATTAAAAAAAACATTCTCTGACCCCTCCAGCGGTAAAATTTTTTTATTTTTTTCTAACTTCCATCGTATTAATAATAAATACACAAACAGGAGATTTTCATGCCGAGAGAATTACGAAAAACCGGTCAGGGGCTTACACATCATTGCTATACCAGATGCAGCGGTAAGAGAAACCTGCTGCTGGGGAAGTACGGTAAAAAATATTTTATAGAAGCTGTGAGAATGTGCCAGGAGAAGTATGATTTTGAGCTGGTTGCGGCTGAGATTGTTGCAAATCATATTCATCTTGTAATTAAAACTCTCGCTGACAAAGAGACTATCTCCCTTATAATGCAGTATATAAAATCTAGAATTGCTGAAAAATATAACAGAGCGATGAATGCAGTGGGGCCTTTCTGGAACGAAAGGTTTAATTCTAAAATAATCGAAGAGTCTGATAATCCCGAACAGTATCTGTTATGGCTGTTGTGGTATATCGGATTTAATCCTGTAAGGAAGGGTCTAAGCCGTGATCCGCGAAATAATGATATCGGCTTCATCAACTGTTATCTGAATGAAAATCACGAAGCTCCGGTGAAGATTACTCTTCATGCATATTTTATAAAACTCGGTGCAGATTTTGCCGGGTGTGTCAGAAAGTTTCTTGTGTTTGAAGATGCGTATAGAAAGAGGATTGCATTGATACTTTGAAATTTGCTTTGTTTTTTAAAAAAAGGGCCAGACCCGCTATAATCGAAAGCAATCAAAAATAAAAAGACAGACCCGGTACCGGAGATTTGTTGTACACTTTCTAAGAATTGTACTTGCTTTTTAAAAAATGTATGGAATAAAAAAAAGACTTACTTTTTGTATTTCATTCTGATAATTTTTGCATTGAAATATTTCATTTCAACCTGTTTATAAGTAATCCGGTCTATATTTTAATGTCTAGATTTGTTCTATATTCATAAATAGTAATAATTCTTAAACTCTTTTGTGATAAAAAAGCTCTCTTATATCCGTCGCCGAAGATAGGGTGGATATAAATTTTTAGTTTTTACACTACACAATATGTTTAAGAATTATTACTTATTCATAAAACTATTAAAAAAATCAAATTCAATAAAAAGCAGTTATTCGGAGGGTCAAGTGTTCAATACATTTGCAGTTATTTCAGGAATTTTAAAACAGAAAAAATCTAAAAGTACATTTAAACCTGCAGTATTCTTTCTTATCTCAATAATACTCTTTTCATGTTTATCCGGAGGATCCCTCATATTCAAAAATCTTCACGATGCCCAGGCGGGTTCGATAAAACTCGTATCGGACAAGTCTTTTATTGATATTGTAGATGCTGCATCGGGGCGATCTTATATAAAGTTTCCACTTACGAAGCCTTTTTTAACTGCTGCTGTTTCAATTGATACTGCATCATATAAAATGGCCTCATTTAAATTTAAAGAGGATGTTCAGTCGGAGTGTAAAGGCCAGAGCATCGATTCCATCTCATCATCCGGAAACTCCATAATCATCAAAGGTGAACTATCCGGAGAGAATTGCAGCACCGGTTATGAACTTGTCATAAGCCAGGATGTTCCATTGTCCGTAAATTTTCATGTTAAACTCAGTAAACCGGAGTTTAACAGAGTCAAACTCCTCTACGGCTCAAGCAGAGATGAACAGTTCTTCGGGTTCGGAACACAGTACAGCCACTTTAATCTTAAAGGAAAGAAACTCTTCATATTTTCAGAGGAGCAGGGGATCGGCCGTGGTGACCAGCCCATTACTTTTCTTGCCGATGTAACAAACGGTGCAGGGGGTAACGAGTTTACATCATACTCATCAATCCCGCATTATATAACGTCTCTAAACCGTTCGGTGTTTTTTGAGAACACCTCCTATTCGAAATTTGATCTTTCTAACGAAAATGAGGTATCTGTTGAGTTCAGAGAGAACAATCTCAAAGGCACAATATGGTTAGGGTCTGGCCCCATGGATCTTATCGAAAAATATACTCTAAAAACAGGAAGATTCCCCGTTCTTCCCGAATGGGCATACGGCACATGGCTGGGGCTGCAGGGCGGGGCAGAGAAGGTTAAGCGCGTTGTGAAAGAGGCAAAAGCCGCGGGCAACCCTGTAACGGCAATATGGATTCAGGACTGGGTGGGTA
>JBBRFT010000295.1:0-4231 GCA_038241375.1 Spirochaetota bacterium | reverse complement strand
CTAAGAAAGAGAATTGTTGTGGTAGATGAACAACCTCTTGTCCGCCGGGGGGTGATTAAAATATTAGAAGAAACCGGGAATTTTGAAATATGCTGTGAAGCTGAAAATTATAGCAATATGATAAAAGCAGTTAGAAAATTTAAACCTGATCTTCTTATTTGTGATTTTTATCTGAACGACTTTCTTAATGTTGATTTATGCAAAGCAGTAGCTTCAGTTGATCCAGCTATTTCCGTACTCATCATTTCAAATCAGGATGAGCTGATTTACGCCGAGAGATTAATCCGGTCAGGAGCAAAAGGATATTTAATGAAAAGTGACACTGAAAAAACAATCCTTGAAGCTGTTTACACTGTTTTAAACGGACGGGTACACGTGAGCAGGTCTTTTTCAGTTAATATAGCCTCACAGATGATGTCTCCGGATTATTCACAAAAAGATATGATATCGAATACTCTTACAGAACGGGAACTTGAAGTATTTACAATGATTGGAAAAGCGTTTTCTACCAAAGAGATCTCTTCTGAATTATTTATAAGTGTTAAAGCTGTTGAAGCAATCAGAAAAAAAATAAGGGTTAAGCTGAAAATGGAGGATTCAAAGAATCTTGTTAAGCTCGCTCGCAACTGGATAAACAGTCATGTTCAGGAATGTACTTTTCAGTAATTGATTAATAAAATTATTCTGAGTAGAATAATGGAACAAAGAAAAGACTTCTCAGCAGATAATAATGTTCATTTAAGATGTCATCCTAATAGATTCGGAAGGGGAGATGATGATCTATTTTTTTTAGACAGGTTATTTATATTTATTCATGGGAAAGATTCAAAGAAAGCTGAGGCACTACATTCAGAAGTTATACGTTTACTCCCTGAGAACTTTTATATGTAGTAATAATCATAAGTATTATTGATGCGAAAAGCAGCTGAATTTTTTAAATCATTAAATTAATGAGGATTTACAATGAGAATACTGATTTATGGTGCAGGTGCAATAGGCAGCATATTTGCAGGTCAAATGGCCGGGGCCGGATATGATGTAACAATGCTTGCGAGAAATGCAAGATATAAGGAACTAAAAGAAAATGGTTTGATTTTAAATAATTCTATATCCAACAAATCCTATAAAATACAAATCCCGGTAATCGATAGTTTAGCTGCTGATGATATATATGAGTATATTATTGCTGTAGTACAGAACACTCAAATAGATTCAATCCTTCCGATCCTTGCAGAAAATAAATCGAAAAATATTGTTTTTGTAGTTAACAATCCATCCGGATATAAAAAATATATAGATGCAGTTGGATATGGACGTATTCTCATCGGATTTCCATCTGCCGGTGGAGAAAGGGAAAATGGAATAGTAAACTATTTTATCGGAACAGGTATAACAAAAGTTTTTCAATCAACAACATTTGGCGAATTAAATGGAAAAATTACAGAACGATTATCGGATTTGATAAAAATATTTAAGAACGCAAAATTTTCTCCGGAAATCTGTGATAATATGGATGCCTGGCAGAAAACTCACATCGCGGTAGTTTTACCAATTGCAAAGGCATTATATAAATTCAATTCAAATAATTATAAATTAGCCCGCTCTTATAAAACAATAAAAAAAATGATTTTAGCCACAAGAGAATGTTTTGAAGTATTAAAGAAAATGGATATTAATATTACACCATATAAACTAAATTTTTACTATTTACCAACTTTTATTATTGTCCCGATTTATATGATTATAATGAATACCAGAATTTCTGAATATTCAATGGCAAAACATACAATCGTGGCGGAAGAAGAGATGATTGTTTTAGAGAATTTATTTTTAGAATTTATTAAAAAAACTGCGGTAGAAACACCAGCTTTAAACTGGTTAAGTTGATTTGTTATTAGAAAACTAATTGAACGGAAATTGAAAATTATAATTTCCGTAAATGAGCTCCACTATTCTTATGACGATGCTTAAACGGTATATCCGGAGTTTTTCGATCGGGTTTTGCCGCATCGTTGCGGTAAGGCTGTTGCGATGTCTTATAATTAAAAATTCTGCGTAAGGGGTTTTGTGCGGCCGAAATTGGATAAAAATATTAGTCCTGAAGAA
This sequence comes from Spirochaetota bacterium, assembly GCA_038241375.1. Taxonomy (GTDB): domain Bacteria; phylum Spirochaetota; class UBA4802; order UBA4802; family UBA5550; genus WRGT01. The sequence continues at coordinate 2,125 of JBBRFT010000295.1, read as the reverse complement.
TTCCTGGAATATTACTGGTTGAAGGAGGAATTATTTACCTTCTGTAAAGAATATAAAATACCAGGGAATGGTTGCAAGCAGGACATAACCGGAAGAATACTCCATTATTTACTTACGGGTGATGTTCTTAAGACGATAAGAAAACCTGTTGCTGGTAAAAGTAAATGCTCAAATGATTTATCAATAGAGTCAAAAATTCCGGAGTGTTATATAAATGATGAAACTCATAGAAAATTTTTCAAAGAAATTATCGGAGTTCACTTTAAGTTTAATATTCAGTTCATGAACTGGATGAAGAATAATGCAGGCAGAAAGTATCTCGATGCTGTAAACGAATGGATTCGTATTGATGATGAAAAGAAGTCGGGGAAGAAATATGATATTTCGTCTCAGTTTGAATATAATCAATATACTCGGGATTTTTTTACAGCTAATTCTGATTTAACTAAAATTGATGCTATAAAATGCTGGAAATATAAAAAGTCACTACCCGGCACAAACAAATATGAAGAGAGTGATTTAAAAATATTGAAGGTTCTGTGCGGCAGTAGCTAGAGGGTAAACACGTTGTCTGTTGTATGGTTCATGACTTGTTTGAGATTAATAGGTGCATGGGCGACGATGCTTGATTCAGTGGAGAATTAATCTGCGGACTAACGGGTTTTATATTTTGTGGGCATAAGCCCTCTTGACTTTTAATTATAGAGCGCTTATATGTAATACTTCGGTAATCGTTCAAACAGGAGCGTTGGCCGGTAAAATAAAAAGAGATTAGCTGGAGGAAAAATGGTTAAAGAAACAAAATGCAGGAATTGTTATTTATATTTATTAGATACATTGGCTGATTGGGAAATCGGCTTTATTATTGCTGAGCTGAACAGTGGCAGATTTTTAGATAAAGGCAGTGAAAAATTAGCGTTAATAAAAATCGGGAATACCTTGAATCCTATTATAACAATGGGGGGGATTTCTATTGCACCAGATAAAGATATCGCTGATGTTGAATTCAACGACGGAGATTTACTCATTCTACCCGGAGCCAATACCTGGATGGATGAAATAAATCAGAAAGTTTTAAATATAGCAGCAGAAGTGATTAATAAAAAAATTATAGTTGCTGCGATTTGCGGAGCAACTATGGCATTAGCGCAGAAAGGACTATTGAATAATCGACAGCATACTAGTGACGATAAAGAGTATCTAAAAATGATTTGTCCAAATTATTCAGGAAGCGATCATTATATAAATGCCCTTGTAGTTGTTGATGATAATTTAATAACTGCTACAGGATTGGCTCCATTGGAATTTTCATATGAGGTTTTTAAAAGAATTGGTGTAATGAAGGAAAAAACCTTAGAAGCATGGTACCAATTATATAAAACTAAAGATGGTAAGTATTTCCCAATTCTGATGGAATCAATTAAATAAAATTGAACTAAGTACAACGCTTGCATGTCTGAGGCGGAGTACCGGCTTGGGCTGTATCCCCGGCCGAATTGAGCCTCAAAGAAGGAACGGATTATGATAAAACTCGAAAACGTATCACTGGACATTTACGGCAGCAGTCGAAGAATACTAAGTGATATAAACTGGCACATAAAAAAGGGGGAGAGCTGGATTCTTTTCGGCAGAAACGGTTCGGGGAAGACCAAGCTCCTTGAAATTATTACCGGGTATCTTTTCCCCACTGAGGGTGATGTTATAAGATTTGGTCATGGTCATATCGGCTCGGATATAAGAGAGACCAGGAAACGTATCGGCTATGTAAGTTCTGCTCTTCGTGAAAAATTCAACAGAGAGGAGACTCTGCTTGATACTGTGCTGAGCGGAATTTATGCCTCCATAGGGCTCTATCGGGAGCCTTCCATTCTTGAAATGGAAAAAGCGCGCAGGCTCCTTGCGGAAACAAATCTTGCGGGACGCGAAAACGATATTATCGGACATCTCTCTGATGGTGAGAAACAGAAGGTGCTCATGCTCCGCGCGCTTATAAACGATCCCGATATACTGATACTCGATGAGCCGTCAACCGGTCTTGACATCGGGGCAAGAGAAGATTTTCTTGACTCAATTAAAAAGCTGATGAGGGGGACGGATCACTCATTGATTTACGTAACTCATCACG
>JBBRFT010000294.1:0-4263 GCA_038241375.1 Spirochaetota bacterium | reverse complement strand
CCCTGTTTTTATAGGAAGATACCACTTTGCAGCATTGAAGAAAAATCAGGATATCATTACCGGATTAAATGAAGGGCTCAACATTCTTAAAATGAACGGAAAATTCCAGGTAATATATGACAAGTGGTTCGGTATAATAGAAACCAAAGAAGAGAACCTGTCTGTTCTTAAAATAATATTAGCAATACTCGCTCCGGTACTGCTGATGTATCTCGTTATTGCGGTCTGGTCTTGGTCGTTAAGAAAAAAAATTAAAACCCAGACTGCGGAACTATCTGCAGAATTGGAAAAACACAAATTTTCTGAAAAAGCATTGATGGAGAGTGAAGAGCGCTCAAGGCTTATAATAGAAAACGCACCCCTGGGAATTTTTCATTTCAATACCAATGGAGTGATTACCACCTGTAATGACAGTTTTATTAAAATCATAGGCTCGTCAAAAGAGAAACTGATAAATCTCAACCTGCTTTCTCTTCCAGACAATGAAATTGTAACATCAATAGAATCTGCAATCAAAGGTGAGCCCGGTTATTACGAAGGCCTATATCACTCAACAACTGCCATTAAATCAACTTACATACGGGCAATGTTCACACCCATTAAAATGGCAGATGGAAGCATAACCGGCGGACTGGGTATGATTGAAGATAACACCACCAGAAAAAAATACGAAGAAGCAATTCTCTCCGCAAAGGATACAGCTGAATCCGCAAGCAGTATCAAAAGTGATTTTCTTGCAAATATGAGCCACGAGGTCCGGACTCCATTAAACGGTATATTGGGCATGCTCCAGCTGATTCAGACCACTGGCGTAAATGAAGAGCAATCCAATTATGTCAACATAGCAATAAAATCGGGGATGAGATTGACGCGGCTTTTGAATGATATACTCGATCTCTCCAGAGTAGAGTCGGACAAGCTTATGCTTACAGAGACTGAATTCAGTCTGAAAGATGTTATTAATTTTATCAAAGAACGATATACAACCGAATGTGATGAAAAGGGGGTACGCCTTATACTGGCATTAGATGAAGGAACTCCCGATTCTATAGTCGGAGATGAAACAAGAATCAGGCAGATTCTGGTAAATCTTGTATCCAATGCGGTAAAGTTTACAAAATCCGGACATATTACTGTAAACATAAATGCCGAAGATATTTCGCTTTATGGAGTGGTAAATATTATAATTAAAGTTCGTGATACCGGGATTGGTATAGCTGACGAAATGATGAACCAGATATTTGAACCTTTCAAGCAGGGTGAAAATTCCTACAGGAGAACTTTTCAAGGCGCAGGATTAGGACTTACACTTGTTAAACATCTTGTTAATCTCATGAATGGAAAAATAAAAATAGACAGCGCTCCCGGACAAGGTACGTCCATTGAATGTGCAATTACCGTAAAGCTTCCTGAAAATCATGCTATAATCATCAAACCTGTATCGAATAAAGACCTTAATACATGCAGGGAATGCTGTACAATCCTGATTGCTGAAGATGAACGGATTAATCGCCTGGCCTTAAAAAGAATTCTTGAAAAATCGGGTTACAGAATTCTGGAAGCTGAAAACGGAATCGAAGCTTTAAAAATTCTAGAATCTGAATATCCAGATTGTATACTTATGGATATCCAGATGCCGGAAATGGACGGCATTGAAGCAACTAAAAATATCCGGAACAACATTAAATTCTCCGATAAATCGACAATTCCGATCATAGCCCTTACCGCTTATACAATGCCTGAAGATAGAGAAAAAATAAAAGCAGCAGGGCTGGATGACTACATTTCAAAACCTGTGAATATGGACTATCTTCTTAAATCTATTTCAAAATTTGTTTCAGTTGCAAAAAAACCATGAGTTCTTATGGTCACGTGGATTTTATACAATCTCTCCCGTTATCCTTTGCAAGATAAACAAGCTTATCTACACGTTTTAGAACTGAATCAGATGTTTCATTCAATCTGAATTCAGTTACTCCAAAACTGGCGGTAACCCCGCCCGATTTTTCGAAAACCATCCCTCGTACTTCACGAAGGAGTTTATTTGTAAATGTCACTGCATTCTCAAGATTTGTACCGGAAAGCAGAATCATAAACTCTTCACCGCCCCACCTGGCCAGAACATCATTCTTTCTTATTATTTTCTTCATCATTGCAACCAAACTCTTAAGAACTTCATCCCCTGCGTCATGGCCGTGCGTATCGTTAACAATTTTAAAATGATCTATATCAAACATAATAAGTGAAAAAACGGATTTATAGCGGATCGCCCTGTTGATCTCAGAATCGAGCGTAAGCATAAAATAACGTCTGTTATAAGCATCTGTAAGTGAATCCGTAGTTGAAAGAGTAAAAAGTCTTGATTCCATTTTCTTGCTTTCGGTTACATCACGACTAACGCCGGTTATTCTTATAGCTTTACCGTTATCATCTCGCACTACCAGAGCATGAGCTTCCAGATAATGAAGCGTCCCGTCGGGCCACACAACTCTGAAATTTGCGTTGAATCCCGGAAGTTCCTTAATACCTTTAATAAATAAAGACCTGAGGCTATCACGGTCTTCAGGATATAAAGAGTTACTCCATGAAAGGTATATGTCGATTGTTGTTTCCCTGTTCATACCATAAAGTACATACATCTGCTGATCCCATATTAAGGCTTTATTTGCAATATCCCAGTCCCATATACCTATCCCTGCGGACTCCGTTGCAAGGGTAAGCCTTTCTGCAAGATTGTTCAACTCAAACTCATATTGAATTCTATCAGTAATATCTCTTGCTGCGGCATATATATAATCTCCCGATGGATATGAACGCCATTCAATAAATCTGTAGCTGCCGTCGTTTGTACGATATCTGTTTGTAAAATTCAGAACCGGTATCTGATCATTCAGAGCGGCCATAGACTGCCTGGTTGACTGAAGATCGTCGGGATGAACAAAATCGAGAAAACTTTTCCCTACAAGCTCTTCCATTGAATACCCCAGAGTTCTCTCCCATGAACGGTTTACTCTTAAAAAAGTTCCGTGATTGTCAGCAATACAAAGAAGATCAAGCGCTACGATGAAAAATCTTTCAATTTCTTCACTTTTCTGAAGGAGCTCAGCTTCCGCCCGCTTCCTTTCCGTAATGTCAGTATGAGTACCTATAACCCGTAATGGTCTGCCGTCACTTCTCCATGATACAACCTTGCCACGGTCAAGAATCCATTTATAAGAATCGTCTTTACAGAGCATCCGATGTTCATTCTGATAGAAATCAGTATCCCCGTTTAAATGATTTTCAATATTTTCTAAACATTTATGAATATCATCCGGGTGAACTCTTTTCTCCCACTCATCAAGTGTGTCGCCAATCTCCTCTTCACTATATCCGAACATGGCCTTAAGCTGCTTCGAATAAAAGACCCGCCCTCTCTTCAAGTCCCAATCCCAGAGGCCATCACCGGCTGCTTCAAGAGCGATCTGCCATCTCATATCGCTGTCTTTTAAAGCTTCCTCTGTTTTGAGCTTTTCAGTAATGTCCTCTTTAATACTTATAAAATTTATTATTTCACCATTGTCTCCGTAAACCGGAGTTATAGACTGCTCCTCTATATAAAAAGTTCCGTTTTTTCTTCTATTGGTAATGACACCCTTCCATATTCCGCCGGAGAGTATCGTCTCCCACAACTCTTTATAGAATACTTCCCCGTGCTCACCGGATTTAAGCAGATTTCCGATTTTCTGACCGATAATTTCGGCTGACTCATACCCGGTAATTTTAATAAAAGCAGCATTTACCCATTGAATTTTTCCCGTAATATCCGTTATCACCACGGCATTACCTGCAGCTTTAAGCCCTTCGAGAAGAAGGGATTCATCACTATTACCGGTAAAGATCTTCATTAATTTTATGAATTTCTTTACTATATTTTTTTTGAATATCATTCTGATTTATTTCCTATAACAAACTTTACACTTAAACATATTATACACAACTTTTACTGATTATACAATTCAATAATATAAGATTTTAAAATTTATTCTTCATTCATCCATCAAGTTCATCCATTGCATCAAGAATTGAAAACATAAGCTCATTATTCCTCTTTATATGATGAGCTTCATTTCTTATCAGAGCTGCATCCTGTATATATTTTCCCGGAACGATTTCATCAATTCCGTTTTCAAGCATACTTTCAAGAAGATCCCCTGTTACCTCAACATGAAACTGCAGTCCGATGATTCTATTCTGATAAATAAAGCATTGATTGGCACAACC
>JBBRFT010000293.1:0-4344 GCA_038241375.1 Spirochaetota bacterium | reverse complement strand
CCAGCTCCAAAACCGATAATATCAACTCCCTGTGATTTAAGAAGGTTTGCCATGGATGTAACGGCTATAGTTGGTGATGGTTTGACTTTAAGAATTCTGTCTGAGAATTTCATGATATTTACCTTGTATATCTGGTATGATTATTTTATTGCTTGATTTCATCCGGGCGATTCCGGGAAATACAGACAATATAAAAATATAAATTTTTTCATACTGTCAAGTTTTTTATTCAGCATGAGCTTTTTTGTTAAACGGACACTTTGTGGTTAGAAATAGAATTTTGTTTCAGCTCAGTCAGATCTGCAACTGGTATTTTTACAGCTTTTTACGGCTCTGGCTCTCTTGAAGTTTCCTGAAAGTCGGTATCGAGGGTCTGGCACTGATTTATGAGTAGATACTTATATTTGTTTATAGAAACTTATTTTTAATTGAAATATATTATTAAGTAATATATAAATGGTAAAAGTCCTGCGAAGCTGGATTTAGATTTTTATTTCCGACAGATGATTGCGGATTGGCAAAGTTTATGTCGGATAAAAACAGATATTTACATGCAGTTATAATAAAATGTGTAAGAGAGTAATATGAAGGTTAAGCTATGGGGAGTCCGGGGGTCATATCCGACTCCTTTAAATACTGAAACTATAGAAGAGAAGATAGTTAAAGCTCTCACAATCGCCCGTCCGGGGGATATCTCATCGGAAGAATCTGTACGTTTATTCGTGAAGAGTCTGCCGCTTTCAATTCGTGGAACATACGGGGGTAATACATCCTGTCTTGAAGTCCGGACCTCAACTGGTGAGCTTATTATAATTGACTGCGGTTCCGGTCTTACGGGGCTGGGGAGAGATATGATGTCGGGAGATTTCGGTAAAGGGAGAGGGGCTGCGAATATTTTCATCTCACACACTCATTGGGATCACATTCATGGGATACCTTTTTTTACACCTATGTATATTAAAGGGAACAGGTTTAATTTCTATTCCGCATTTCCGGATTTAAAAGAGAGAATAGATTATCAGCAGGCTGAAACTCATTTTCCGATAACTTTTGAAAATATGCAGGCATCAAAGAGATTTTTTCATGTTAAAGAAGATGAGAATTTTTTTATCAATGATGTTAAGATTTATACCAAGAGTATGCCTCATCCGGGTGGTGCTTACGGTATAAGAATAGAAGATGGTGATAAGGTTTTTGTTTATACCAGCGACTGTGAGTTCAGTATTCATGAAATGGATGATATTCATACATATGAAGATTTTTTTAAAGATGCCGATGTTCTGCTCTTTGACGCTCAGTACACTTTTCATGAATCTTTAATTGATAAAATTTCATGGGGACATTCTTCCGCATCTATTGCTATCGATATAGCTGCCAGATATAATGTAAAAAATCTTGTACTGTTTCATCATGATCCGAATTACAATGATGAAAAGCTTGACAGTGTAATTTCGAACGCGAAGTCTTACATGCATGTGAATAAAAAAGTAGGAGAAAAACTGCAGCTTAATCTTGCTTACGAAGGGATGGAGTTTGATCTTTAGTCAGTCCAGCCTCTCCATCCTTTCTATTGCTGTGGTTTTACCTACTACAATCAGGATGTTCCCTTCTCTGATTACTTCATCAGCAGGAGGGGCGATGATTGTTTTCTGCTCAGCTGCGTCTTCAGGGTTACCGGCGGAATGTTTGATTCCGAGAATCTGACATCTGTATCTTGCTCCAATATTTAGTTCCCGGAGATTTTTGCCGATGAAACTTGCCGGAGGTACTAACTCCATGATTGAGTATTCGTCAGATAGCGGCAGATAATCCAGAGCATTTTTCATCGAGATTGTTTTGCCTATCCGGATTGCCATATCTCTTTCTGGAAATATTACAACATCAACGCCAAGTTTCTTTAAAATTTTTTCATGGTCATCAGATATAGCCCTTGCTATAATTTTTTTTGCTTTCAATTCTTTCAGGTAGAGCGAAATGAGTATGCTTGACACCATCTCCTGGCCTATGCTTAAAATTACAGCATCGTATTCCGATACTCCGATAGAATCGAGAATTGCTTTATTTGAAGGATTTCCTATTATTGCGTGAGTGAGAAATCCCTTAGCTTTTTCAATGGTATTTTTGTCTATATCTACACCCAGAACTTCGCAGTTGTTTTCAACAAGACTTTTTGCTATGTTCATTCCGAAATTTCCAAGGCCGATAATGGCAAATTTTTTCATCCGGGTTATCCTATCATAATATTTTCATCCGCGACTTCGTAATCAGCGGTTTTGATTTTTTCAGTTATAGCTGTAATCAACGCAAAAGGCCCGACTCTGCCGATGAACATGACAATTGCCAGAAGTATTTTGCCGTCAGCGGTAAATCTTGATGTAATACCGGTTGATAGACCAACCGTACCAAATGCGGATATGACTTCAAATACTACCTGCAAAAAAGAGTTATTTGTATCAAATGAATGGAAAGAGAGCAGGGTAATTGTTGCCGTATAAATAAATACAAAAGCAAGTACAAAGAGTGTCATGCTTTTATTTACTGATTCTTCATTGATAGCTCTATTCCAGAATACAATCTGATTCCGCCCTCTTAATTTTGATATGAGCAAGCCGGTGACTACAGCGAAAGTGGTAGTTTTGATACCGCCGGCAATCGACCCCGGGGAACCTCCGATAAACATCAGAGTCATCATAATACCCAGCGTACTTTCACGAAGAAGACCGATATCAATGGAGTTGAATCCGGCAGTTCTGCATGTTATCGACTGCATAAGAGAAGTGAGTATCTTTGTCTGCAGAGGCATATCCTTCATTATATGAGTCCACTCAAGAATTGCGAAAAATGCAGATCCTCCCAAAATGAGAATACCCGTGGTAAACAATACAATCTTTGTATGGAGAGAGAACTGTTTGAATAACTTTTTTTTTCTGCTGAACCGGATGTTTGTTAATTCCGTAAGGACTATAAAACCAATACCACCAAGTACTATGGTTAAAGAAATAGTCAGTATCACGACTGAATTATTCTGATATGATATTAGATTGTCTGAGAAAGTGGAAAAGCCGGCATTGCAGAATGCAGATACTGCATGAAAAACAGAGGTCCATAATGCATTTTTAAAACTCATTATTCTAATAAATTCTGTGAATAAAATTGCAGCTGCAGTAAATTCAATAACAAAGGTATAAATAACAATTTTTTTCAGAATTTCAACCGGCGGAGTTACGGTAACTTCATTATATATTGAACCCATTGTAAAACGCCATTTGAGAGACATGTCGCCGCTGAACATGGCAAAAACACCTATGGAAAATGTCATTATTCCAAATCCGCCAAGCTGTATAAGTGTCAGAATGATCAGTTGACCGTAAAATGTAAACTCCTTCGCTGTATCAATTACAGTAAGCCCGGTTACGCATACTGCAGACGTTGATGTGAAAATAGCGTCAACTATAGTAATTCCGTTTACTGTAGCAAAGGGGAGTTTCAGAAGGAATGCACCACCGAAGATAAGGATAAGGAAGCTTGTCACTAGTTGCCGTAGTGGTGAATCCTGATTGAATTTCTTTTTTCTATTTATTATAAATTTCATATATGCTTTAAATTTACACTTGCGATACAACTAAGCTGATTCGCAACATGAATATTCGATGCTGAATATTGTCAAATCAATAAACCCCGAATTCTATGATTAATCTAAGCATTATACCGGCAGTTTCGAATCTCTCGGGTAGTGTATGATCATATCATAAAGAACCTCGGCAAGAGACTTCATGTGTTTTATTCGACTTTCAGGATTGCTTCCTGGAAGTTTGTTGTACGAAACTGAAATCCCTATCAGTGAAGCATATATATATCGTGAAAGAGGCCTGGGATTATCAGTGAATTTCATCAGTTTAAATATTCGGTCTACTCTAACCAGGGTCTGGTTCATTACGTCAACAAGTGATTTGCTAGATTCAAGATTCAGATTCCCCTGAGACATGAGAATTGTCATCATACGGAAGTATGTATCATTTTCGGCAATAAAATCGATATATATATCAAGAACACGTTTTAAACTCTCTTCCGGTTTATTCTCATCAAAAATTCTGTCCAGAGTATTGTTGAATTCACTCTGAGTTCTTACTGCGGCAGCTATAAGTATTGCCTCCTGATTTGAAAAGAATCTATATATTGATGACGTAGCCATACCTGCTTCATCTGCTATTTCGCGCATTGTTGCCTTGTCGACAGGTTTAGTCGCAAAAACCCTCTCAGCAGCATCAATGATCAGGTTCTTGCGAGCTTCCCTTTCATTGCTCTTAAGAGTTTTTAATGTTATTTTTTCGCTCATACGACAAC
>JBBRFT010000292.1:0-4348 GCA_038241375.1 Spirochaetota bacterium | reverse complement strand
GATCATCATAGGGCCGATTAAAACAGCAGTTATCGAGATAAATACGGATTTTTTTCATTTATAACTCTCTATTAGCAATATAATATTTATTTAATTCGTTGAGTCAAGTATCTTTGTAATTTGTTATTATATAATACGCCGGAGAGATAAGGTAAGTTAAAACTTTTTTGTTTATTTTTATTTTTTTTGAGATAAAAATCATTCATCTGTCTGAATTAGGATTCATGGGATTAGAGGATTAAGGAGGATTGTGTTGAGTGTACTTATTTTTATTCATCCCAACTTTTTGTGCCGGAATCTTTTATCATGTAAATCATTCATCTGTCTGAATTAGGATTCATGGGATTAGAGGATTAAGGAGGATTGTGTTGAGTGTACTTATTTTAATTCATCGCTACTTTTTGTTCCGGGGTCTTTTTATCCTAAAAATCTTTTAATCCTAAAAATCCTAATTCAGACAGCCTGTGAGATCATACAAATTATAAATATCCTATTTTTTTCTCACAATTACATTCACCCACTTCTCGTCGGATCTCCCTTCACGGACGTCGCTTGTTATAAAATTTTCGATAATTTCTATATCTTTAACATTGCACAGAAGTTCTGTGATTGTTTCTGTTGTGTGACAGTTGAAATATCTGTTGTCTTTTATGTAGTTTTCATTTCCGTATTTGAATGACATGAAGAATACACCTTCCGGCTTTAAAAATCCGGTGAACTTAACCAGAACATCAGGGAGCTCTTCAGGTGTAAGATGCAGGAGTGAGGCGCATGCCCATATTCCGTCGAATTTTATCTCTGTTTTATATTCCTGAAATGTGGTAAGTTTTACATTCTCGCCGATTATTGATCTGCAGTGTTCAACAAATGTTTCAGTGGCGTCTATTGCATAGACTTCGAAGCCGAGTTCTTTAAATGCTTTTGCGTCGCGTCCGGGGCCGCATCCTGCGTCGAGGATTGTGGTGCCACGATCTTTATCCTCTGTCACTTCGTGACGTCTTTTCTGTGAATCAGGGAGATGTGAGAGGAATTTATTTCTGACGAAAGACATGTCTGCGTCTATGGTGTCGATTATGTATTTTGATGCGTTTTCGTTGTAGTAGGTGGTGCTATCCATAATAATTTATAACTCCATTTTATTTACAAGCCCCCTAAATCCTGCTTCGGCAAGCTCAGCACATCGCCCGGCGGGGGACTTTAAAATACGGGATATTCTCTGTCAAAATCAGATAATTTACTTTGCATATTTAATGACTTTATTTATTTTCCATTTATCAAAAACATACTCTAACCGATTAACTCTGAATAATACTTTTCAATATCATCATTCATTTTTTTCATGAGTTTTTCAATACCATCATTTTTAATCAGGTCGTCCCATATTTTATGATGTATAGATATTTTAGCAAGGTCTTTTGCGTGGTACAGGAATCTCTTTCTTTCGAACTTCTCAAAAGGATTTTCAACCATGCTCCGCTTCATTAACTCTCTATTTATTACATTTTCCTTTATGTTATATGGGGAGTTAGGCCTGTCAATTATAAGATTTCTATCAAATCGATCGATATATGAAGCTATATAATTATCAAGAATTTTCTCCACATCCGCCTCGCCGGTACTGTCAACAGACTCCAGCAATGAAAGTATAAAATACATTTTATAACTGAATGTATAATCCCCGAGATTGATAAAATCCTGAAAATCCTCAACTATTGTATCTTCAGAATGTTTTTTTAAACTTTTTAAAATGCGTATTTCTTCGATACGTTCCGGTTTAAATAGAGTTACGCTGCTTCTGCCCATGGGGATTACTACATCCGCATTTATCTGATTATTCTTAAGCCAGCTCTTTACTGTCCCATTTGATACAAAAAGTTCACGCGCCATCTGTTCTATGCTCAAATAATCACCAAACTGCTGTTCCATTGTAAATATATCAAATGGATTGAGTTTGAGAATCTGCTCGTTAATTGTATCAAGAACTGCCAGTTCTTCCCCCGGTGTTTTTACATTGCCGAAAATATCGCCGAATTTTTTATAGACTTCCAATCCGAGCAAAGAATGTAAAGACCAGGGCCTGTTACTGTAACCTCCGAAAGCACCGTAATTATCAACTACATCTATTACATATAAGGCTTCTTTTCCGGGATGTTTTCTGGTTCCCCTGCCCAGCTGCTGCGTGTAGAGAACCTTTGACATTGTGGGACGTGCCATGACAATTACAGATGTATGAGGTGCATCCCAGCCTTCATTGAGCAGGCTGCATGTGCAGAGAAACTGAATCTCCTGATTCATGTATCTTTCAATTTTTATTTCTCTATTTTTATCCTGACCATCAACAGACTCAGCATTTATGCCTCTCCCCTGAAGCAGAGAAGCCATATCCTTCGCATGAGCTACGCTTACGCAGAAAACTACACCGCTCTTACCGGCAAGCTTTTCAACAAAAAATTCTTCCAGTACATCGGCAATAACCTTATTACGGGAAGGTACTTTGATTGTCCTTTCCAGTTCACTTATAAGATAATCTTTCCCGTTGAAACGGACTTCGCTCAAGTCAATATTAGTCTCAAGCCTGAAGCACCTGATTTGAGAAAGAATACCTTTTTCTATGGCAGACTTTAAATCTATCGAAACATCATACTCACCGAATACTTCTTCAAGTTTTTTCTCATCCAGCCTCTTATCCGTAGCGGTTAAGCCCAAAAGAAAATCAGGAGTATAATGCCTTATAACTTTTCGAAGAGTCGGTGCTGTTGAGTGATGGGCCTCATCTATTATTATATAATCATATTTATCCGGATCATCATACTGATAGTTACGGCTTCCATAAGCATATGTGACCACATCAACGTTATCCTTTAAAACCGGATTATCATTTATCAGCTTTAGCCACTGTTCCCTAAGATCAATTGACGGAACCTGTATCAATCCATTGATCGACCCCTTTGCGTTATAATAATTGATCATATCCTCGATTGCAATTACAGTTTTCCCTGTTCCGGTAGGAAGAACAATTAATGAGGACTTATAACCTTCAATTCTATCTTCCACAAGGCTTGATAAATGATCCTCCTGATGGCTGTAAAGCCTGAATGGTCTCTCCGCGAGGATTGTCGACTGGTTTTTATATTCCTCAATATCACCGAGGAATTCTTTTATCTCGTCTGCAACTTTCCCCAGATTGCCCATGCTCTCTGTATCCCAGCGAAAAACTATGCCATTCTGATCAACTGCCGAGTTCTGCTTAAAAAGTATTTTCCGGTATCTCTCTTTTTTTATAATATACGGATGATGATACGAAACACCATTCTCTTCAATGGCAATCCAATTGCCGTTTTTATGAAAAAGGGCGTAATCTATATATGCAGTGTTTCCGTCTTTCAGCATTATGCTGTATTCACGAAGCAGATATTTAAACGCGCTGGAACCGTACGATTCTTCAAAACAGTTTTCAAAAAGATATTCCAGAGGAGTGGGATCAATTATTGTGTTCTCACGGTTGAATGTCCTTGTACTCATATAATCGGATTCGATGTTTTCGAGGAAGATTTTCGCCATGCTGATATCGTCGTCAAGGAAGCGAAAAACTTTATCGTATTGTTTCATCCATTCATTCTGCTTTTGACAGTAACGTTTGTATTCGAATGGGATGTCGCATATTTTATCCGTGTCTATTATTATGAGGGTGTTGTTTTTTATATATGCTTTGGATAAAACCTGATCCCCGGAGGGGAATGAGTTAAAGTTTTCCAGGTGGCGATAGCCGGAGTTTTGGATGTAGTCGGTTATGTTCATTTTTTACAATTCTTTACCAATTTTTTAAATTTTATCTCTGTTTTCAGTTATTTATCTCTTCAAGTAATGAGGCAAACCAGTAGAGTTTGTAGCTGTTTGTCAGGCTGGCTGGTTCCAGTGACCGTTCGAGATAGGAGATGTTCAGTTCGGATTGCGGGGGGAGAGGATGGTGTATCATCACTCTTTCTCTTTCTGCAAACCTATAGTACAACTATTTCCACATTTAGGTTTTGAATCAAAATTTGTACATCCATAAAACCTATTGTCATCACTTCTTCTTTTCTTAACAATCATATATCCGTCGGGACATCTAGGGCATTTGTAAATATCCCTTGGTAATACTTTATCATTTGTCATAAAATCGCATAACTCTGGTTCATTGGTACACATATATAATGGAATACCATAATTTTTATTGTTTTCATATTTTAGCGGCAATCCGCAGATAGGACAAGGCATATACTTTTTCGCCTGCACCACTTTATTCATATCCCGGTGATGAGATATTTTGTAATCATCAACCAGTTCAATAATAAACCGTGAAGGTCTG
>JBBRFT010000291.1:0-4382 GCA_038241375.1 Spirochaetota bacterium | reverse complement strand
ACGATTTTATGTTCAATTATATATAATACTGCAATTACTGCTGTAAATATAAAATAGTAAACTCCGAAACCCGCTGTAAAATAAAGCGCAATAAGAAGAGTAACCGTAATAATATGCAGCAGAGCTGAGATGAAGAATGCTCTTTTCACTCCGAACCGTGCTGGAATTGAAAACAGATTTTTCTCTTTGTCAAAGTCAACATCCTGACATGAATATAGTATGTCGAATCCGGCAATATGCGTCATCAGAACAAGGGAGAGTATTATAACAGAGAGCTCAGGCACTTCGGCAATGGCAATCCATACCGCAACCGGTGCAAGCCCTATGGCAAATCCAAGATAGATATGGGCCAGCCATGTGAAACGTTTCGTGTACGAATAAAAAAAGAGAAACAGCAGCAGCGGAAATGACAGCCATAAACATATTTCCGATAACATCGCTGCGGCAAAAATAAGGAGAGCCGATGAAAATATTGTAAAAGCAAGGGCCTCTTTTTTCGAAATTGTTCCCGAAGGAATTTCCCTTATGGCTGTTCTCGGATTTTCGGCATCTATATCGGCATCGGCAATACGGTTGAATCCCATTGCAGCAGACCGGGCTCCAACCATTGCTATTATTATCCAGAATATCATCTGCGGAGTCACGGTGTGTTCTTTAAGCGCAAGGACAAGACCCGACATGGCAAAGGGGAGGGCAAAGATTGTGTGAGAGAGCTTTATCATCTTTGAATAGGTAACGGTTTTACCGAAGAGCCCGCTCTCCTGTGATTTTTCATTTTCCATAGTAAAATTCCACGAACATAATTTTTTTTCAAGCAGCGAAAATATAATAAACAGAGCAAGTCCCATGAGACTCATCCCTGTGATTCCGACGAAAATCATAACATACTCCGCACGTGCCCATGCATCCATAATCAGATACCCGAGGCCGCTGGAAGTTGCAAAAGATTCAGCGAAAAAGAGTACCGAAATGGCTGTCCCGGTGGAAATTCTTATCGCAGTAAAGCTGTGAGGAAGTGCCGCCGGGATAACCACATGGCGGAATATATCAGTGACGCTTCCCCCCATGGACCGCACTGAGTCGTAATATTTCGGACTGACCGATCGTACACCGTCACGCACTGCAACAAGAATCTGGAAGAAGAGAATAAGTGTTATGAGTATTATTTTTGAAAGATCACCAAGTCCGAAAAGCAGAACAACCACGGGGAGCAGAACCATTTTTGGTACGGGATATGCCATGTATACAATCGGTGAAAAAATTCTGTCCATGGCCGGGCTGTAGCCGAGAATCGCTCCCAGAGGAAAGGCTATAATCCAAGATAAAAAAATACTGGCGCAGACACGCCAGGCGCTTATACCGAAATGGGTCCAGAAGATTGATGTGCTCGCTTCCGCGATAAATGCGATAAGGACATCTTCCGGAGATGGGAAAATTGCGGATGCTGTGGCGGCCGAGGCGATCTTCCATAAAATAAATATAACCGAGAGAGATACGAATATATTAATAAAGGGAATTTTCTGTTTCATATACTTCCGATCATTTCTCTGATTGTTCCGCATATGGAGTAGAACTCTTTTGAATTTCTAAAATTATTTTTTCTGCGGGAATTGTTAACTACAGTTGAAATTACTCTCCCAGGTTTACCGTTCATAACAAGAATCCTGTCTCCCAGGAAAACAGCCTCTTCAATGCTGTGCGTCACAGTAATAAGTGTGAGGCTTCTTTTTTCATGGATGTCATAGATTGTCTGCTGAAGCTTCTCTCTTGTGAGAGTATCCAGTGATGAGAAGGGTTCATCCATTAAAAGTATTTCAGGTTCGGTGGAGAGCGCCCGGGCGATTGCCACTCTCTGTTTTTCTCCGCCGCTCAGTGTTGCAGGGAATTTATCTTTATGGGTATATATTTCCAGGTCTTTGAGAATTTTTTCAGAAACAGCGGATGCTTTTTCTACGGTGTATTTTTTTATCTTCATGCCAAGTGAAACATTTTGAATCACACTCTTCCAGGGGAGGAGTCCGTAATCCTGAAGTATAAATGCTGTTCCGGAGTCCGGCTCTTTTATCTCTCTGTCATTCAGAGAGATGGATCCCGATGATGCGGGGATAAGTCCGGCTATCATGTAGAGTATTGTTGTTTTACCGCATCCTGAAGGTCCAATGATGGAAAGAGATTCCCCCTTATCGAGTTTAAAAGAGATATCATTCAGAATTTCAACTCCGGAAAATCTCCTGCTTACTGAACGGATCTCTATCACTTTTTTTCAATCGGGCGGATAAGCTTTTTATAATCTGCCGTAATAGAGATCATGCCGTTTTTCTTCATCCAGTTATAAACAAGCATAACATCTTTCTCTTTCGGCAGAGCAGCTTCATTGAAAACCGGAACTTTAAAAGAATTCTTGATATCTCCGGGAAGGCGTAGTCTGGCAGACATGAGATCTTTGAAGCTTTCCGGATTACTGTTTATAGCTTTAACGCTTTTATTATAAGCAGAGATAAATTTTTCAGTAAGCTTTTCATTCTTATTAAGAAAATCGCTTTTAAACATTATTATTGTTGCAGTGGTATCAAGTCCTCTGTCATCAGCTATTAGTCTTGCTCCGTCCTTTATTCCTTTACTTAAAAGAGGTTCAGGTAAAAGGGCAAGCTTGACAGAGCCCGAGATAAGCATCTGATATCGGACAGGGATTGCCTTAACTTCAAGTTTGTTTAAACTGTCGGGAGAAATATTATGTGAAGCGGCAATTTGATCAAGAAAAAATTCTATTATTGTTCCGCGTGATATTGCGATTGGTTCTTTTTTTATTTCGCTCATATTCTTTATCGCAGACACGGGCGATGCCACGAGGCCGAACATTGGAGACTTGTCTGAAGTATGGTACGATTCGCAGACTATTTTTGTGTCAATGCCGGTTTTTATCATGAGAAAGAAATTTATAATATCTCCGAAAGCACCGTCGAGAGTCCCTGCTGTAAAAGCGGCATCTCTCTCAAGAGCACTGTTGAACATCACAAGTTCAACATCTAGTCCCTCACTTTTAAATATTCCGTTTGCCTCTGCTGCTGCAAGCGGGAGAGTATCGATGACCGGCAGAATCCCGATTCTGATTTTTTTACTCTCTTCTTTACACGAGAATAAAGAGAGCATAATTAACAAAACGAGAGTAATCTGATCAAATCTTCTTTTCATGATTTAGCCTTAAATAAACATTCTTACGCCGAGTCTTGCAATAACTCCGGACATATCAATTACTATATCGCTCTTTGCAGGGGAGAGATCTCTATAGCCGAGATCGATTACAAAATCAACAGCGGAATTCTGGAAAAGTTTATATGATCCAGATGCGAAGATCTGCCACGCAAATCCGCTGTACAAAGCTGTTCCGCTTTCGGTATCGGAATTATAGTCAAGAATCATGAAACTATATCCAAGACCGACAGTTATTGACGGTTCAAAAAAGAGTTTATCTCTCAGGAAGGGGAATCTTACCTGAGCGTTTGCGAATAACGGGAAAGTATAAAGGTTTGTTTGGGCTGTGAGTGATCCACCGGCAGATCCACCTGCGTTAACATCTTCAAGTTTATTCTCCCACTTTATCCAGAAAAAATCAGCTTCAAAACCGAATACAAAAGCCGGGTCCAGATTGTAGATGTAGTTAAGGCTAAGGTCAAGACCGTATTTCCCGGGATCGGCAGCGTAACCTGTACCGAGTTTACCGATAAATTCATTATCGGAAGGATTTGTGAAGACGTTTTTTTCTCTTGAAACAACAGACTTTGTCTCCTGAGCGTAAAGAACTGAAGTTGAAATAAGTACCGCTGTTATTAAGAATAATATTTTTTTCATATTTTGTACCTCTTTATGTTTTTGATTTTATCTCCGGTAACTTATACAGGAGATAGATTGTTCATGATTAAGTTAAACTTTTTTACTCTCTTCAGGCCGATAAACTCTTTATAATTAAAAAATATTGTTAACTGAACACTAATAAATTTATTGAAATAAATATACAGCAATTTATAGTATTGTAAACTGAAGACTGAGGCAATAATGACAAATTATGATGTCCATTCAACTCTTTTTTTTAATTATTTAAGGGTAAACCGGTTTGTACTTCCGCTATCTATTGTCATCATTTTTATTCATTTTTTACTCCTTTATATTCTCCCTCAAAGTCGCAGGACAACTACTGATATTATATGGATATTTTCCGAGTCTTTAAAAATTGCAGCAGTGATATCTGCATTTTGTAAAAGCAAAGCTCTGGTAAAAAGAGCCTGGTTCTTTATGACAATATACGGATTGTTTACACTATCCGCGATTCTTTTAATATCCTATTCAGATTACTTTTCTTTTGAGGTCTCTTATTTAATAATGCC
>JBBRFT010000290.1:0-4390 GCA_038241375.1 Spirochaetota bacterium | reverse complement strand
GTTCATGACGAATTAAAAAAATTCTGTTCGGATAAAAAAATCAGCTTAACAGATTATTCTCTTTACAGCGGAGAGGAGTATGAACTTTTATTTACATCTGAAAAATATATTACTGATGATGAACGAATTACATGTATAGGTGAAATAACTCCCCGGGGTTACACATTAGTAATAGACAATGCAGAAACAGAAATAAAAATTAACGGCTACGATCACTTTAAATAAATCAGAAGGTAATAATATGAAATTCAGATCAATTATTTTTATATTTTTTATATCAGCTTCAATATCATGCTCATCAAAACCGGATCAGATTCCGCAAGGTACATGGAATTACGACCTCCTGGTTAACGGAGTCAAAGCAGGCCGGGCGGTTTCATCAAACACCATTGTTGGCGATAATTATGTAACCAGAAGTGAAATGTATCTAAATATGGGATCTATAGAAAATAAATCGATTCAGACAGTAACAGAAACGAAGGATTTCAAACCTGTAAAACTTGAAGTCGTAAATACTGTTACAGATACAGCAGGTGTTTCAAGTCAGGAAATAAATAAAACAGCTACATTCAGCGGGAAAGAAGTTACACTCATAAGTGGAGATTATAAATCAAAATTCACCATCAACGATCCATTCGTTCTTGACGGAAATTATTTTTTCAGTGAACTTCTGAAGAATAACTTTAAAGAGGGAGTTATAATTAAGTCACACATATATGAACCATCTGTTGAAATTGATACTCCAATCCTGGTGCTTGTCGAAGTTAAAGGGATAGAGACAATACAGGTCGGGAAAAAATCAATGAAACTTTTTCATATAAAACAAAGAATTGAAAAACTTAAAAGCATGGACATCTACATAAATGAAAAAGGTGTTACAGAAAAAATTGTTATAAAAATGCTGAATAATGTTTTTGAACTTGTACGTGTTGAATAACCGGAATGAAAAGAAAAATATTAATTATTTCCAGTGTCCCTCTTGTAATATTTTTACTGTTCTGCAATGACGTAAAATCAATACCCGTTTCTTCTTTTATAATTATTCCGGCTGGAATAAACAGAACTGCTTACACAAACAGCAGTTCTGTTTACAAAATAGAAAGCAGCGATGAAGATTTTACACTTCCTGTATCATCCAATCAGCAGATTATTTCTGTAAAAAATCAGACAGAAAAAACAGAAATTCTCATAACCGCTGGAGATTCACCGATACCAGCAGATAGCAACTTATCTAAATTTTTAAAAAATACACCATATCTAAATACAGATAAAGAGAGCATACTGAAAGCAGCTTTAAAATTCAAAAAGTCAAAAGACCCTATTAAAGACGTTTCAGTTTTTGTTTACAACCATATCTCTGACAAAAAATTAGGTATCCCACTACTCCCTGCATCGATGATATTAGCCGGTAAAGCAGGCGACTGCACAGAGCATAGTATATTAACAGTATCTCTCCTCCGGGCTCTTGGTATACCGTCAAGGGCGGTAATGGGGGTAATCTTAAGTGAAGATTTTTCCGGGAATAAAGATGTTTTCGTTTACCATATGTGGGTAGAAGCCGTAAAGGACGGCAGATGGATTCTGGTTGATGCAACAAGACCATATGATTTCTATCCCAACCGATACATAGCCCTTGCTTACCATAGCCTTATGACAGAGATGCCGTCAGATTACCTCCAGGCAATATCTGCAATTCAGGATATGAAAATTACTTTTATCAAATAAATCTGTTTAAGGGGTCAGAGCCCCGGATCTCTTCACCTCCGTTAATCGGTGTATATGGAAAGGATGTATCTATATAGGAGTACTCGATAACACCACAGAGAGTTTAGACCCAACTCTCTGTGGTTGAATAATCATAATGAATATTATCAGAAGGTTCTAAATGGAACCTTCTTGACATAAAGTATTCAATACACCATGTTTAAATTAAATTTTATTAATATCAAATATTCAATGTATGCTTGCATTAGAATTCTTTGAAACTTTAAACATTTGATTTACCGGAATATCATTTTCATCCAGAAAGACATTAGAAATAGTACCGCTTACACCGCAAACCGGGCATTCCCATTTGATTATATCTTTATCAATATTACAGACAGAAATAATAATTCCCACACAGCGCTTTTTGTCAGGTTTTATTCTTCGCAAGCAGCGAAGACCGGTATTTTACGGAACATCTTCTGCACCTTCTAAAGCAATAAAAGAAATTAGCATAAGAAGTTCTAATACATTTTTTGGTTTACTGATTTTATTTTTTTCCACTTTTGAGATACGATCCTTCTACCTATTCAAACAGATTATATATTTTTTTAAGATTATTAAGAACATCATATAGTGACTGCTTTTTTATACCAAAAGCAGTCAAATCAATCTTCTGATAGGATACAATACTGATAAATTTGTTCATATCGTCAATTAACGGCTTAGGCAGTTCAATCAATTTATCAAGAGATAGTATCTGATATAATCTGAACACGTCATTTTTATGTTTGCTGATATCACGGGAATCTATATTTTCACCAGAGTTTTTCTTTTCACTTAAATCGAGAAAAGCTTTTGCCTTTAACGGAATTAAATATAACGGAGAGAGAATTGGCGTTTCATCTTTATGTGTTATTCCTTCTTTTATAAATCTGTAATAATCCTCATCAAGTAAAATCGCAGAAAGACTGGAAACTTCGTCGTTCATGGGAATAGGAACTATATGTCCATCATAGGGATTTTTAACACTATCGGGAATACGTGAAAACAGTTCAAGCATATATGGATATGTATGATTCTCCGGTTCATAAAATCTGTAGAACAGTTTTTTTCCTGTACTTTTTTGTCTGTTTTTATAATTACCTTTTTTTATAAAATCCCAGAGCAGGTGAAAGAATTCTGCGTCAAGAGTTTCAATGATTAAGACTATATCAAGATCCTTTGTTGCACGAAATTCAAGCCCTGCTTCATTCATCGCAATATCACAGGCTACTCCGCCGATTAAAACATATTTTCCGTTTTGACCGCTAAAATGTTTTTCAAATATGTCAAGACCTCTTACCAATTGAATTCCTCCATCATTTCACTCAATGCTTTCTGTACCCTTTCATCTTTTTCATTGTATAGACTTAAGTATAGTGAAAGAAAATCAACTTTATTGTTGGAAGATAACAGTTCAGGAGAATATCTCCATATCTGCAATTGTACTGCATTGTGATCCCGGAAGGGAAGTACATGAACTTTCTTATCATATTTTAAGATCTTCCAGCTATCAGAGCTGATTGCCAGAATTTTATATTCAGGCTCTGCAATCATTGAGTATTTTGACAGAGCTGTAAGACCCGCTTCAGGAATATTATTAGTTTTATATATGCTATTATCAAATCCTACCCACACTGTTTCCCGCACAGGATTTTTTAAATATAGTTGTGTGTTTTTCCATATTTCATGTCCGTTTTCAGGAAGAGTAAGAACACGCTGGCGACCCTCATTTTTTATAATTCCAATCTCTGCTGTTTCAAGTTCATCAAATGCGCGGGTTAATGTCATTGGTGTATAATGCAAAATGCACGCCATCTCTGCGGGAGTATAAGGACCGTAATTCTTTTTTATTATAGAATATAAAAGCAGGAGCTGAGTTGAAGGGCTGAATTGATCCACTTTTGATCTGATCTGCCTGAAATGTTCCCGTAAATCGATACCAAGCTCGGGTAGATATAACTGATTGTCCGGTACAACGAAAGGGACTTTCTGTTCGATTAGTCTTTTGCGGTTATATGCGGTAATGCTGTTACTGAGGTAAAGAACTTCACCGCTCCAATTCTTTTTGAGAACCTCATAATTTTTTTTTATTGTAACGGGTGTCTGTTCTTCATTAATATTTTGTACCATTACTATAATTTTACAACTGAGTATTTCTATTAAAAAGAATTCGTACATTTCCCTTAGATAAAAAGGTAGTTTATCTACTCCCTGCCATTGTTTTGGCTCAACAGATATCTCTACAGTTTTATACAGATACTCTTCAAATTTCCGGATTAAATTTTCCATAAATTCCCGATTAACTAATTATAACATATATTGTGCCATATAACATATATAATGTTATTATGCGTAATACATGTTATATAGTCAATGTTTTTTTAACAAATATATTTATCGCTCACCAGCCTTTTAACTTTTTTTAATGAGCAGGTAGATACAAATCAATAGTTTTAAATAATTCAAAATTGAATAGCCGCTTTTATAATCTTAACATAGGCTTAAGGGTAACATTAAATTCAGATTTAATATTTTCGCTTATCTGGCCAAATAAATATTCTATAGGCTCTTTGTCTTCACGGGAGCGGATTGAATAATACAAAATACTTTGATCCATGTCTATATAGGAATCTTCGATAAC
>JBBRFT010000289.1:0-4400 GCA_038241375.1 Spirochaetota bacterium | reverse complement strand
CTGTAAAGCAGTGGATTTAAATTTATTTTTAATACAAAATTCCCCTTCGGAGCGACCGCAGGAGGTGTAGATTTAAGAAGCTTAATTTAATGACATTCTCGCTCTGGGGGTGTGATGCGGTAGAGTTTGTTTTAATTCTTGATATTGAAAGATAAGCTATTAATAGTTTTATAAAATAACACTAAGGATAAAAAAATGGCATTAATTAAAAGAGTACTGATAAGTTTATCTGACAAAACAGGAGCAGTTGAGTTTGCTAAGGAGCTTTCAGCGTTTGGAGTTCAGTTTCTCTCTACGGGCGGAACTGCAAAGATTCTCCGTGACGCGGGACTTAATGTAATGGATGTTTCAGAATACACAGGATTCCCCGAGATGCTTGACGGAAGAGTAAAGACTCTCCACCCGAAAGTTCATGGAGGACTTCTTGGACTTCGCGGTAATCCTGAACATGTTGAAACCATGAAGAAACATGGAATCGAACCTATCGATATGGTCGTTGTTAATCTTTATCCGTTTAAAGAAACCATAGCAAAACCGGACTGTACATTTGAAGACGCAATTGAGAATATCGATATTGGCGGGCCGACCATGCTTAGATCTGCGGCAAAGAATTTTCAAAGCGTAACGGTTGTGGTTGATCCTGCTGATTATAAAACAGTTCTTGAGGACATGAGACACAGCAATGGAGAAGTATCACATAAAACTAATCTCAAGCTTGCTTATAAAGTTTTTACCACTACATCCGCATATGATAAAATGATTTCGGATTATCTTAGCGATAAGATATAGTCAAGACTACAAAGATGGTTTAGATATAAATACCGGGTTATCCTCGTATAAGGATAATCCGGTATTGCATGATCAGTCCCGTACATCTATTTTAATGTCATATCGTTCGATGTTTTCAACTTTAACTTCAACAAACCATACCGGGGGCGAGCCGATCCCTTTAGTCATAAAGAACTCTCGATTTTTTACAATGTCAGTAAGAGTTGTCTTTGCCAGATCGGGGATGTAATCTGCTGAGATATCCGTAGTAACGGGGGTAAGTTCTATACCGTATGCATCAGCGTCGGATTTTTTTATATTAAAACCGGTTTTCAGATAGAAACCGCTTGCCGCGTGTTTCTCAAAAATATCCAGCATCTTCTGATCTTTAACTTTTACCCAGAATGAAATTTTACCATCGGAGAGTAGTACTCTCCCTGAAAATGCAGTTCCGGAACTTTTTGAAAGCCCGCTCTGCATGGATAAAATAATATCCGCCAGGTTATTCTGAAGCGGCTCTTTCTGCATGATGACTATTCCTGTATACTCTGAAAAAGTCTGGAGCAGTTTGTCCGGTGTTAAGGGAGATTTTGTATGAAAAACTTCATCAAGAGATTGAGGCGGTTTAACATATCTGGGGTTATTCCCAGCCGATAAAAGAATACCTTTTTTCCATTCATGATGGGGAGCTATAGAGTGAAATATTCTGCCGCGTTGGAGATAGATATCGTGTCGTGTTCCGGATTTATCAAAGACTCTCTGATGATAGGATATACTGACGGTTTTACCTTTTGTGAGAGCTGCAAGTCTTTCCATTTCATTGAACTCGCCTGTTAATTTTCCCGCGCTTATTACATTAATATGTATATCTCTTTTCTTCGCTTCAACAGCGAGTCTCTCTGGTACAAACATCCCGTCGAGTTTTGAATTATTTATAATGTAGATCTCTTTTGATGCACCGCTTCTCCATTTAATATTCTTTAATGAATAGTTTAGAAGACTTGAGAATTTGTCAAGATTCCCCGCTCCCCCCGGCTGAAGGCGGGATAGAGTTTCGTTTAAACCTTTAATAGAATTGTGATGTGTTGTAACTGATTCGTAGGACTTTCTTTCGGAGTATGGCGCAAGGTATATCCTTGTATCTATGTTGAGTCTGCTGATAAGATCCGATGAAAATTCAGAAATGGAGTTCCGGACATCGCTCCACTCGTCGCTCATATTGTAAGATGAGTCGAAGAGAAAAACAATGTCAGCCTGTGTTTTACCTGTTACAGCTTTCTTTGTTCCGAAATTAATAAGTGTTTCTTTAACTTCCAGCTGTATGAGTTTATATATATCACCTGAACTATTATTATTTCTTGAAAGAATTCTCCTGTCTTTTACAGAATAAAGCACATTATCGAAAGCAAAAACACCCTTCTGTTTGCTTATGGAGCCAAGTAGAATATAATTAAGATTATATTTAATACCAAATGCGTTCAGATCCTCGATGTCAACCGAACCCTCTGGATTAATCCCCAGCTGTTTCATCCCGATATCGGCCTCTTCCGGGGAGAGTACATCGGTATCTTTCATTATCAGGATCCCCAGTGCGAGCATCCGGGCATATTCCTTTCCGGATATTCTCGGATCGAAGGCCTGATCCCTATAAGGGAGAACGGCAATTGATGCGAAAACCTGAGATGCTGAAATTAAAAGAAGGATAATGAAAAGTATTCGTTTCATGTTTATATTCACTTTAGAGATGTTTTATGTCTTATTGAACCAATTATAGCTCATGATAGAAATAAAATTCAAGATAAAATTCATAATCTTAAATAAAAATAAATTTGACATTCCCCGCATAGAGAGTTTTATATATATAAGAAGTATTTATACTCGGGAGGGGTATAATTATGAAAATAACAATGGATGTTGGTTCCGCCGGTATAAGACCGCCGGGAAATGTTTTACCGCGCTCATCTACAACTAATCGCAGCATGGAAGTATCAGACGCAAAAATCGCACAGGATGTAATAGTTAAGATGCAGAGGGAGAAGTCTATCATAGATGCGCTTGCTATTGCTCAGTCTTCAAGAGAGCTTGTTCAGAAGGCTCTTAATGTCTCTTCAAGGTTATTGTCTCTTGCTTCTGAAGCCATGATTACCGGGCGGGTAAATATGGGAGAAGTGTCAAATCAGATGTCGGTCATCAGCAGTTCTATGGCGGGCTACGGAGAGAGTGTCTCTGTTCCAGTTGAGGGTGCGCCGGTTCCGGTTGATGATGTGAAGGTGAAGCTTGATGAAAGCTTTGTAAGGCTGAAAGAGAAGGGTGCACAGCTGCTGAACGGCAGCCGGGTTGCCGGGGAAGACTTTGTACCGATTGCGGCTGATTTGAAAGAGATCGCGTCGAAAATTGATGTGAAGGTAAACAGTTACTCTGCTGAGCTTGGGAGTGTCAAAAGAATTGAAGATTCCAATTTTAATTTTTCCGGATTAAACAGAAGTACAGCGGGTATGGTTGCCGGTAATCCTGTCAATGCTCTTGAAGCTCAGGGGAACATCAATTACGAAATGGCCGCAAAATTGACTATGGCATGAAAATATAATTAATCAAATTCCGCAGAATGTGTCATGTTCTCTCCTCCGAAAGGCGGAGAGAACTGATTATTGTCTCATATGAAATCAGGGCTTCATAAAAAATAGTTGTGCTTGAAAATTTTATCTTGACTTTAAATTAATTTAAAGCTACCTAAGTATTAAAATTAATCGTGTATCCTTATCTGGTCCGTGTAATTTTCATGCTTGTATTCCTGACAGTTCCGTCGGGGAATTATAATAACTATGTAGAATAAAATAATGACTTCTTTTAATAAAATTAAATCAGAAAGAAAAGATAAAGAAATTAATCAAATTTATTTTAGAGTGAAAGAGCAGAATAATGATAAAAAATTTTGCAATTCTGCTCTAAGTACATTTAATTTAATTAATAAATTTCATTCATCACTACAGAGTAATGAATTATTTAAATCAATGAAAATAAAAGACTGCTATACATTGACTCTTGCAAATGCAATAATCGACAAGCTTTCATCTGAAAAGGTAATTGCCGGTAAGGGTAATTCTCTTCCTGAAAAATTTTATGATGAAATAGCTGAAACACTTCTTCAGGAAAACAGCGATAAAGAACTGAATATTATATATCTCAAACAGCTTGCCAATGTTATGAAACGGGGCGGGCTTATTCTCTTTAAAGATAAGTCTGCAGTTGTTTCTGAAAGTTTTCAGGATAGGAACAGTCTTTATTTCAGACTTCTTCAGTCCTTCTGGAATGAAACAGACTGGAGTGACAT
Source organism: Spirochaetota bacterium (assembly GCA_038241375.1). Lineage (GTDB taxonomy): Bacteria > Spirochaetota > UBA4802 > UBA4802 > UBA5550 > WRGT01. The sequence goes on along the minus strand of JBBRFT010000289.1, from coordinate 301 downwards.
CTTCCCCTCATCCCCCGAAGCTGCTGTTAAACTGTATGAAAATAGGAATAGCTTCTCCGAACTGATACAGGGATTTTATACAGAGGTAAGCGTTGAAGATTTTTCAAATGATTTTTTTGAAATGACAGATATTGCAGAGCGTAATGATTACTTTATGATATCTTTTCTTGATTTTTATCTTATTGCCTGGCTTAGAAATTTTGGAATAATAGATTACTCCAGCAGAACAAATACCGAAATAATTTATCTCTCAATCCATGATTACGGAAGAGAGATCCTCCGCAAACTGGTCTGAGATTGG
>JBBRFT010000288.1:0-4410 GCA_038241375.1 Spirochaetota bacterium | reverse complement strand
CCGGCACAGTAAAATCAAGAATTTCCCGCGGCAGACACAGACTAAGAGGACTTCTACAGGAGGTAATGCCATGAAATGCAGAGACGCACATGAAATGCTGAACTCCTATTTTGATAACAAAATCGATCCGATGGAAGACATTCTCCTTGCGGAGCATATAAAATCCTGTCCGGAATGCAAGGCCGAACTTGATTTTCTGATTAAATATAGAAATGATCTCAAAACATTTAAGCCTGTACATGCACCTGATAATTTTCTTACTGAACTTCACAAAAGAATAGATTCTGAAAATGAATCGGGCTTTTTTTCGAAAATATACAACACAGTACGCGTCAGTATCAGCAGTTTCAAGTTCCCTCTTGAGGCGGCAGGCGTTCTGGCGCTGGCAATGGTTGTATTTTTTCTCTACAGACCATTCTTTAATGAAACTATACGTGATAAAAGCTCTGAGTACACAATTGAATCTCCCGTTGAAGAATCTGCCGTGATTAAAAATACCGGTAAGCCCGGTTCAACTGAACTTAATGTCAATACTGACAAATTTGAGTCTGACTATAAAATCACAAAAGAAAAAATGGTTCCCACTCCGGTAAAAGAGATTCCGAAAGATGAAAGCCCTCTTTACAATACTGCCGATGATAAAATTTCATTAGAAACTGAACCCCCGGGCAGTCCAAAAAGCAAAGCTGAAAACAAAACTGCACGCTCTGTTGAAAATGAAAAAAAACGGTTGAGTAATGAAGAGAATTCAATTTCCGGTGAAAGCGGTTACAGCCGAAGAGATGCTGAAGAGCCGGTGAGTTTACAAAAAAAATCAGTTCCTGTTACCCTTTCATATCCCGATGATATTTTCAAAAAATATGATGTTTCCGTTATTAAAAAAGATTTATCAAACAGTGATAAATCCTACTACCGGATAAAAATTGATCCGAAGAGATACAGTTCTTTTGTAAGTGATCTGAAAAAGAACTCATCTGTAGATATAAAAATTATCACCAGAACAGAAACTTTTAATGAAATTGAACTTTTCATTAAAAATAATGAGAACTGATGTTAAACTTACTCTGTCTAATAAAAAAATTAACCGGAGGATCGGAATGAAACGTATAATATTAACATTTTGTGTACTAATACCTTTATTTTCAGCATCATCTTTATACTCTCAATGGGAGAAAGATGGTAAGTCAAAAATTCAGATAGCGCTGCTTCTCGATACCAGCAGCAGTATGGATGGACTGATAGATCAGGCAAAATCACAGCTGTGGAAAATAATCAATGAACTTGCAGCGGCCCAAAAAGACGGGAAAGTCCCTTCACTCGAAGTTGCCCTCTTCGAATACGGGAAAAGCAGTATCCCGTCAGGAGAGGGTCACCTTAGAATGGTCACGTCTTTCACCGGCAATCTGGATAAAATTTCCGCTGAGCTGTATTCACTGACAACAAACGGTGGTGATGAATACTGCGGGATGGTCATAGAGAAGGCTTCAGTAAATCTGAAATGGGACAGCAATGACAACAATCTTAAAATGATATTTATTGCAGGGAACGAACCATTTGACCAGGGTGATGTAAGCTATAAAACAGCAATACGTAATGCGAAGAAAAAAGGGATAATAGTAAATACAATATTCTGCGGCGATGGAAAGACCGGAATTGAAACATGGTGGAAAGATGGAGCAGATATTTCCGGCGGAAGATATATAAGCATTGACCAGAATATTCAGGTCATGACGATTTCCGCTCCTCAGGATGCGGAGATAACAAGATTGGGAATTGAACTTAATAGTACCTATATCGCATACGGATATGCAGGCCGTGACAAAAAAAAGGAACAGGAAAAACAGGACAGTAATGCCGCAGGAAAATCCGCGTCTATTATGGCAGAGAGATCGATTTCAAAGGCATCAACTCATTATAACAATACAGAATGGGATATTGTTGATGCAGCCTCTAACGGTTCGGTTGATCTGAAGAATATGAGCAAAGATCAGCTTCCGGAAGAGATGAAAAACATGAATCCGGAAGAACGTAAAGAGTATGTCAGTAAAATGGAAAAGAAACGTGAAGATATAAAGAATAGAATCAACAAGCTCAACGAAGAAAGACGGACGTATATCGAAAAAGTCCAGAAGGAGAGTGCATCGGAGAACACTCTCGACTCAGCTATTATCAAAACTGTACGGCAACAGGCGGAAAAAAAGAACTTTAAGTTTAAATAAAATTCACTCTCCTTTCGCCGCGCTCCCTGCGCGGCGGAAGCGATTTCATCAAGTTAAGCCTTAACATTTAATCACTGTTGTCTTGCCCCCACCGATTCGATTTGCACCCGCAACTCAACAGCCCCCCAAACCCCCCGGAAGGGGGCTTAAAGACTATATTGCACCGAATTATAATTTACACCAAGAGTTTGAAGTCCACCTCCGGGGGATTTAGGGGGCTTAACTTAATGACATTGTGGGTTTGAGGCAGAGGTGGGTAAAACCAGATCGGGGTTGCGAGGGCTGATCAGGATGATTTACAGTTAAAAATAAAACTTTTTTTATTGCATATATTTCAGAAGCTGTATTATATTAACATTATGAAAAAATTTCTGAACATAATACTGCTGATAACAATTTTAACATCCTGTAACAGTAGCAGGGAAAAGGATGACCCAACCTTACGGCTAAAATACATCAATACAAAATATATGTTCACTCTCCAGTTCCCGGAAAAGTGGCTCAGTTATATGGATTTTGAAATGACCGAAATAATAGACCCGCAGATTGTAGTACCTGTTGTCTATTTTGCTCTTCCAACAAGGTCACGTGAGTGGCAGCCGGTTAATGTTCCTTCAGGTTTTGCTGACCTTTTCCATGTGAGAATATTCACAAAAGAACAGTGGAAATTATTCAATGAGAGATATAAAGGAACCGATGAAATAAAACTCAGCGATAGATTTCCCGGTGAAGAAAAAAGATTCGTATATATGATACGGTATTCAAATTCCATACCTGTCGATCTCTACCTGCACATGACAGAATCTGACGCCATTACAAGCACATTCCGAATACTGAAAAAAGATTAATCCTGAGCAACCGGAAGATAAATACTGAATGAAGTCCCCTTGCCGGGGTCACTGTCAACTGTAATAGCTCCCTTATGAGCCTGTATTGTACCATACACTGCGGAGAGACTGAGACCCTTCCCTTTCCCTACAGGTTTTGTTGTATAGAATGGATCGAATATTCTGCTGAGGTTCCCCTTATCTATACCGTAACCGGTATCGGAAATCTTGATCACGATAAATAATCTATCCATTTCACCTTTGGTCAGATCACTAAGTAGTGAGTTATCGATAGTTTTATTCTCCGTGGTAATAATAATTTCTCCACCATCGGGCATGGCATCTTTCGAGTTAAGTACAATATCATAAACGGCTTTATATAACTGCTTATAATCACCCTTAACGTTATCCATAGCAGCATCAAATGAACGGCTTAACTTTATATTATCAGGAAGCTCTTCAATAGCCCTAAAACTGATTTCACGAATCATATTCTCAATTGAAAATATATCAGATGTGATGTCACTCTGCCGGGCAAAAATAAGAAGATTCTCGATAAGTTCAGTTGATTTTACAATCGACTCCTGAATCCCATCTGTGTACTTCTTTATATTTATATCCTTAACCTTCATATCAATCAGCGATGTATATGATCCTATGCCCATAAGCCTATTATTAAGATCGTGTGCAATGCCGCCGGCCATCTGACCGAGCGCGCGGGCCTTATCGATTTCATTCTCTTTTATTTCATGTTCACGCAGAACTGCCTCGGCTTCTTTCTGCTTTGTTATATCCAGAATAAATCCCTCGATAAACATAAGATTGTTGTTATCATCATATACGCCGAGTCCCTTTTCCCATACATGTTTTATCTTCATATCCCTGGAAATAATTCTAAAATAGAGATGAAAAATCTCCCCCATATCCAACGAATCCTGAACCTCAACCCACACCCTGTCACGATCATCGGGATGAATTATATTACTCCAGCAGGTTCCCGTAGAACCGGTAAGCTCTTTCGGTTCATATCCCGAAAGCTCCAGTGAACCCTGGCTTACAAAAAGCATAGTCCAATCTCTGTTATTAATACATCTATAAGCCATTCCCGGGAGATTCCCGAGAAGTGTGCTCAATTCCCGTTCTCTCTCAACAAGTTCTTCCTCTTTTCGCTTACTCTCTGTTATGTCATCGATAAGACATGCAATCTCGTCCTCACTCGCCCGGAAAATCAGAAATAAAAATATTTTATCAATATCTTTGAAGTACAGCTCTCTCTTAACAGATACACCGGTATTAAGAACTTCAAAAAAACGTGTAACAAGGCCCGCCTCAGTGTCAGGAAAAATCTTCCTCAATTTTGCACC
>JBBRFT010000287.1:0-4422 GCA_038241375.1 Spirochaetota bacterium | reverse complement strand
AAGCTTTTTCGTTACTTTATTTTAAAACTGATAAAAAAAATTAACCTTTCCGCCTACCGGTACTAAGTGCTAAACAGGACTACCTGTCCAACGAATATGACCATAGTTTTTTACCGATACTTCTGTCAATGGAATTAATTTTGTGGGTGAAAAAAATATTTAAATTGCACAGAAAACATTAACAAAACCCGTTCTGAGGGACAGAACGGGTTTTAATGTTTGAATTCTATTTATTTCACCATTTAAAGATATTGTTTCAACTTCTCTCTAAGTTTACACAAAATTGTGTCTTCTATTTTTTTTATATTGTAAGAAGATATCCGTTCATCCTCCGACACCTGTCGTCGTGTCTTGTTCTCAATAATTCTTGCCACAAAAATCTTTCTACTTCTTTCCGAGAACTCTTCAAGTACATCGTTTACTGTAGATAAAACCTCTCCCTCAATAACAATATTTTCGATATTTAAATAAAATGACTCATCAAACTCTTTTAACTCAGGAATTATTTTTTTATTTTTAGCCTCCTCCCTTGCAGATTGCCTGAAGTGATCAACTGCAATATTTCTAGCAGATACCCTCAAATAACACTTCAGACTTATACCGTTTACAGCGGTATTCCTGGATTTATAAATTCTCAAAAAAATATCATGAGCAAAATCCTCTGCAAGTCCTATATCCTGAACAAGCCGATACAGATATCTCACAAGAAAATTATAATGCTCTGAATAAATCTCTTCGAAAAATAAATCAAACGGATCAACTGTTTTCAAATACAACACCTCCTTTAATGTAAATTAATTTAAATACTAATATATAAACGACACAATGTGACTAAAGATAAAAAAAATTTTTAAATTTAAAAATTTTTTTATCATGTGGGCATATACCGGAAGAAATTACTCCTTGACGTATTATTTTGATTTATAATTCTATATACCAAATCATTAAATATTACATTTTAGAGCAGAACTGCTTAACTGCCGGAAGCTTTTGTTTAAAATAATCCAGACTTTAAAACTTCAACATACTGCAAAGTTTTTACAGGAAATATAAATGAAGAAAATTAGAATCATCATGTATCAGAAATCGCTGGGAATCCCCCTCATCAGAGCAGATATAAACGAAATGAAAGCATTTTCTCCGCACTTCATATGTTTTCCTGAATACTTTTTTGTAAATCAGCGGCTTGGCAACCACGGCCAGAGTATTCATAATCAGAATATGCAGATAAAACGAATCAGACTTTTATCAAGGGAACTGAACACGGTTGTAATCGGCGGGACCATGCCGGAACTGGCAGATGGAGTAATGTACAACACTACTTACGTTTATAATAACGGCTTTGAACTTGGCTCGTACAGAAAAAAGAATCTTTTCTTTGCGGAAGTAGGAAAAATCACACCGGGAGACGAACTTAAGGTATTCAACGCCTACGGGTTTAACTTTGGAGTTCTAATATGCGCGGATGTCTTTCATGACGAAAGTTTTCAGTTTATGAAAGAACATGACGCTAAAATAATATTCTCCCCTACTTTTTCTCTCATTAAACAGGATGAACCTGTTGAAGAAAAATTCAAAAGAGATAAAGAGATTTATGTCAGAGGTGCGGGAATTGCAGATGCTGTAATTGTCAAAGTATGCGGAGTAAGGTCGGACTATAAAACTTTTTTACAGGCTCGAAGCCTTATGGCAAATAAGAACGAAGTCCTCTATAGAGTAAAACCGGAAGAGGAGCATACACAGCTTATAATTAAAAGAGAGATTACAATAAATGAATGAAATTAAACTACGATGTATGGAATGTGGTTCAGATATTGAACCGGAATGCAGATACTGCAGCAACTGTGGTTCAAGTATCTCCTTTCAGAAAAAAATTTCAAACAGGAAAATAAAAATAAGCTGGAGATGGGTTTTATTCTCCTTAATATCTATTTTAGTATTTGAATACATCTTTGCAACAATGGCTGGCCAGTTATATATTTTTTTAACAGGCGCGGAGTATATGGAGCTGGAGACCGGAATTATCGTCTCCTCTCTTGGCTCAATTACCGGTATTTTTTTCGGGGCACTATACTCATCCTACTTATCTCCCGGTATTACAGTAAAAGAACCTGTTATAGGTGCAGCATTGGAGATTGTAATTTCGCAGATAGTTTTAATCGTAATGGCGGGTAGTTTTACATCGCTCATTATAATTCGAATAGCAATTATAATGTCTATTGCTTTTGGCGGTGCAAAAACAGGAGAATTCTTTCAAAAAAAATTAAGATAGTAATTACTGAAAAACATTTATTGACACTTCACTGACGTTTTCTGTAATTACAGCATATATGACGCGCTGAAAACAAATTAAGCAATATTGTTTTAAATTATTCACCGGGGAATTTACATTATTCTGCAGAATCTGGATTTATTCCACTCTCCCCGGAAAATCAAGAGGTTAATTTATGAAAAAAATAGTAAATATAGGGATTATCGGATTCGGGACTGTAGGGGAAGGAGTTTATCAGCTTATTAAGAATAATGCAGAGACTATTGCTCTACGATCGGGAATTGATCTTAAAATTAAAACAGTATGTGATCTTAAATCTGAAGAAATAAAAAATAAAATCATCGGTTCTGACGTTACCGACAAATGGAGTGATATAACAGGCGACAGCGAAATTGATATTGTTGTAGAAGTTATAGGTGGCATCAGCCCGGCACGCGAAATAATAATAGACGCTCTACGAAAGGGTAAAAATGTCGTTACCGCCAATAAAAAACTCCTGGCAGAAGATGGAGCCGAAATACTTCAGACGATTGTAGAAACCGGAAATTCCATAGGATTTGAAGCAGCTGTCGGAGGAGGAATTCCATGCATACTTGCACTGCAGAAAGGTTTGGTCGGGAATAATATAAAATCAATTATAGGTATACTGAACGGAACAACAAACTATATCCTTACCCTAATGGAAGATGACGGAATTTCGTTTAAAGAAGCTTTGAAAGATGCTCAGAAAAAGGGGTTTGCGGAAACTGACCCGACTTTCGATGTGGAAGGTTTTGACGCGGGACACAAAATTTCGATTCTCGCAATGCTCTCATACGGAAAGTCGATAGATTTTAAAACCATTCCCATTGAAGGTATATCCAGTATCAGCCCATTTGACATTGCTCACGCGAAAGATATGGGATACATCATCAAACTTCTTGGAATAGCAAAATTTAAAAATAACGCCCTGGATATAAGAGTACACCCGACGATGATTCCGAAAGACCATCCTCTTGCATCGGTAAGAAACGAATTCAATTCAATTATGTTTGAAGGGGATATGGCCGGTGCAATTATGCTCAACGGGAAAGGAGCCGGGAGCCTCCCCACAGCATCGTCTATCGTAAGCGATATTGTGGAGCTTTCAGGCAAAAATGAGTATCATGGAAAACTTACAGGTGAGGCTGTTTTAATGTCCCCGGAAGAGCGGATTTCCAGATATTATCTTAGACTCCAGACTGAAGACAGTCCCGGAATACTCTCGCAGATATCAGGTGTACTTGGAGTTCACAACATTTCGATTGCTTCTGTAATGCAGAAAGAGGTTAACGAAGGATTTGTTCCTCTTATAATCGTGACTCATGAAGCAGTGGAAAACAATATGCTTAAATGTATAGAAGAGATTCAAAAGTTTACCTTTATTAAAGAGAAGGTAATTCTTATTCGCGTTGAAGATTTTAAAAATTAGGAGAAATTATATGTCGGGATATAAAGCAGAATTCAGATGTATCGCCGGTTGTGATGAGAGATATCCTCTTGATGAGATAGTATATAAATGTAAAAAATGCGGGAACCTTCTGGAAGTCCATCACGACATGGAAAAATTAAGAGAAACATCCGCCGCTGAATGGAAAAATCTTTTCAACAGCAGAACTGGAACTAACAAATGGCCTTACGGCAGCGGCGTATGGAGTAAAAAAGAGTGGGTGGTTCCACAGATCAGTAATGACAATATTGTTTCCATGTACGAAGGGAATACAAACATGTTCTGGGCCAAAAGGTTCGGTGAGATGTTCGGGATGAAAGATCTATGGGTCAAAATGTGCGGGAACAGCCATACCGGTTCTTTTAAAGATCTGGGAATGACAGTTCTTGTTTCAATGGTAAATGACATGATCAACAAAGGGAAGCCGATTAAAGCTGTTGCATGCGCCTCGACTGGAGACACATCTGCTGCTCTTGCCGCATATGCTGCTTACGCGGGGATACCTTCTATTGTATTCCTGCCGAAAAATAAAATTTCCACAGCTCAGCTTGTACAGCCCATGTCGAATAACTCGATCGTCATATCACTTGATACAGACTTTGACGGCTGTATGAAAATTGTTCAGGATATTACAAAAGATAACAGCATATACCTTGCAAACTCGATGAACTCACTTAGAATT
>JBBRFT010000286.1:0-4466 GCA_038241375.1 Spirochaetota bacterium | reverse complement strand
CCTTGATAATGAAGGGAATTTAACAAAAAAACGCAACATAAGACATATACATATACTTTTCAAAAGTCAGTATCTCAATCAGGATAAAAATATTCTTGCCATCAGAATTATCGGAGATCCAACAAATATTGAAAACGGAATCAGTCTTTCCCCGGTTTATATTGATGAAAATGAATCAATAATGGCAAATGCATCGGAAATAATAACTCTCATGCTGATTTTTGTTTATCTTGTAATTGGCGTTTATCACATTATTTTATATATCAACAACCGGAAAGAGCTGTACAATCTGTTTTTCGGTCTTGTTAGTATAGAATTTTTTCTGTACATATTTTTCCGTACACATATTGTTTATTCTTTAATTCCGTATAGCGATATTGTAATAAAGGGTGAGCTGACAATTCTTTATACTATAGTTCCAACTTTCGGTGCATTTGCCGGGCTTATTGTAAAAAAGAAGATAGAAACTATAACTCTCATCTATGCGGCTTTCTATCTGCTGCTGATACTGATTACAATACCGGCACCCGAAGCGTTTCAAGAGGACATTCTGAGGATCTGGCAGATATCCGCGATCATCCCTACGCTTTACTATCTTTTTTATACAATCGGCTTCAGTTATGTTAAACAGGTTAAACGGTATAAAGTTAAAGGTATGAGTACAATCAGGTCCATACTCCGCGGGCTCGGTGTATCAGTTCCGGGAAACCTTCTCATAGGGATGTTTGTAGTTGTTATCTGTATGTTCTTTGATATACTTGACGCGGTCTATCTTAACCTTGGATTATCGGTTTCAAAATACGGTTTCTTTTTTCTTATCATAGGTATTGCCATGGTGCTGTCCAATCGCTTCCTATACATTTACAAAACTGTTGAAAGATTGAACCTTTATTTAGAAGAAAAGATCAAAGATTTAAATGAAGCGAATCAAAAAATAAGCCTCTCTGAAGAGAAGTATAAACTATTAGTTGAGGGATCTAATGAAGTAATCTTTATTCTTGATGAGAACTACTGCTTTAAAACCGTTAACCGCGCGATACGTCAAAAACTCGGTTTATCTGCCGAACAGATCATCGGTGATACATTTATGGAATTTGTAGAAAAAAGTTCCGACGGGAGATCTATGGAGTTTAAATATATTACGGAAAAATTTGAAGAGTTAAAAGAGCATGGTAAACCGGTTTTTTTCAAGATTGACTATGCAATGCCATCGACAATGGATGTCATTGATTTCAACGTTCGTCTTGAATATATCAACATTAAAGGGAGCAACGAAATTCTTGGGAAGATATCAAGAGTTTCAGAAGATGCATTGTTAAAATTTTTCAAAAAAGAAAAAACAAATTTTAGCATCGGGAACCAATTGACTACCGCTGAAGAGATCAGTCATCGAATTACAAGAAATCTTAATCGCTATATAGATCATAAAGAAGTAAATAATATCAGAATATCTATTAGAGAAATGATCATAAACGCCATAGAGCATGGAAATTTTGAAATATCTTTTGAAGAAAAAACAGAAGCCCTTGATAATGATAGTTATTTCAAAATACTTGCGATGAAACAGAAGGACAGCAATTTTAACAAACGAACAGTTGAAATTGAATATCGTATAACTCCAACCATCGCTGAATTCAGTATAACTGACCAGGGGAAAGGTTTTGATCACCGGAAAGTGCTTAATAGATTAAATGAAGCAAACGAAGAGATGTTAAGCCACGGAAGGGGGATTATCATGGCTTCCAATGTTTTTGATGAGATTAAATTTAACAATAAAGGTAACCAGGTAGTGCTGGTTAAGAAATATTAAATTTATAGAAAAGCTACATTCATAAAAAATGCTGACAACATACATAATTCAAGAATTAAAAATAAATCTATTCCATAATTCTTTTGATAGAAACTGTCTTACCTGTATCTGTAACAGTAAAAATTGCCCCGTTAATCCCGGGATTCTCCTCGGCAGGTTCGAACTTAACCTTAGCCTGAGAGAGAAAAAACCGTATAGAATTCTCTTTCTTCACACCAATGACAGAATCAAATGATCCGGTCATGCCTATGTCTGTTATATAACCGGTTCCGTTATGCAGTATTCTCTCATCAGCAGTCTGGACATGAGTATGCGTCCCGAATACAGCCGTTGCTCTCCCGTCCACATACCAGGCGAAAGCCTGTTTTTCAGATGTAGCCTCAGCGTGAAAATCCACCATGATGATATCGGACTCCGCTTTGACTTTTGCATAGATCTCATCGAATTTACGGAAAGGACAATCAAGAGCAGCCATAAGAATCCGTCCCATTAGATTGATTACGCAGATTTTCATTCCCTTATAATTTATAAGGCAGTACCCCTTACCAGGAACATCAGGGGGATAGTTGGCAGGACGTAGCAAATTTAAATCCGCATCAATAATCTGCAAAATATCACTATTATTCCATATATGATTCCCTGATGTTATTACATTAATAGGGCGGGAAAAAAGCTCACGGGTAACCTCGGGAGTCATGGCCATACCCCCCGCGGAATTCTCTCCATTAGCAATAACCAAATCAATTCTTTCCCGATCGATCAGTCCTGGAAGCTTGTTTGCTAGAATATTTCTTCCGGCTCTTCCGACTATATCTCCAATTGCAAATATACGAATCTCTTTCATGTTACATCCAGTTTAATTATCTTAAAAACAGATTTATTTCTCAACCTGCAACTGTCTAATACTTTTTTAGATTTCTTATACGTACGGGCAATTCTAGGATTGCCCCAACATTTCATAACCCCAAACGGCCCCCTCCGGGGGTGCGGGGGCTAAAAAAAGAGGATCCCTTCCGGAATCCTCTTTCTGTTTATCAGTTATATTAAAAACTGTTATCTTGCGTAATCTATTACCCGTGTTTCACGAATCACAGTAACTCTGACAATTCCCGGATACTTAAGTTCAGATTCAATCTTCTGAGCAATATCCCTTGCCATAAGTTCCGCTTTCTCGTCGGAAACCAGAGTGTTGTCAACCATTACACGAAGCTCACGCCCGGCCTGAATTGCAAAAGTTTTTTCAACACCTTTAAACTCGGATGCAATTCTTTCAAGATTCTCAAGACGCTTAATATAAGTATCGAGAGATTCTCTTCTTGCACCCGGTCGCGATGCTGATATTGCATCTGCAACCTGAACAAGTACTGCTTCAAAAGATTCAGGTTCACGGTCATTATGGTGAGACGCGATAATATTGATACACTTGTCCGATTCACCAAACTTCTTGGCCATTTCTGCACCGACAATGGCGTGCGCACCTTCGCCTTCAACTATGCTGCCTTTACCGACATCATGAAGCAGACCGGCTCTTTTAGCAAGCTGTACATCAAGCCCCAACTCACCCGCCATAATGCCGGCAAGATTGGCAACCTCTATACTATGAGCAAGAACATCCTGTCCATAACTTGTTCTGAACTTCAGTTTTCCTACATTATAAAGAGCATCCTTGTGAAGACCGGGTATACCAAGCGCATATGCGGCCTTTTCACCCTCTTCAAGCATGGTCTCTTCAATCTCTTTTGTAATCTTTTCAACAACTTCTTCTATCCTTGCAGGATGTATCCGTCCATTCTGAATAAGACGCTCAAGTGACAATCTTGCAATCTCCCTTCTTACTGGATCAAATCCTGAGATGACAACCACCTCGGGAGTATCATCAATGATCATATCAACACCGGTGAGATTTTCGAGAGTACGGATGTTACGTCCCTCTCTACCGATAATTCTCCCCTTCATTTCATCAGAAGGAAGAGAAACCGTTGTAACAGTATTCTCCGATGTGTATTCTGAAGCATTTCTCTGAAGAGCTGATACAATTATGTCCTTTGCTTTTTTATCAGCTGTTCTTTTTGCATCCTCTTCAATTTTGTTAATCAGTCTTGCCACATCAAATCTAGCTTCATTTTCAACATTTTTCAGAAGCAGACCTTTTGCTTCATCAGAACTCATCCCGGCTATTCGTTCAAGTTCCTGTCTGTGTTTTTCGAACTCCTTTCTGAGTTCTTCCTGCTTTTCTTTGGCTTCCTGGTCTCTTAAGTCCAGGCCCTTTTCCTGTTTCTGAATCTCTTCCAGCTTTGCATCTATCGCCTCTTCCTTCTGAAAATATCTCTTTTCAGTTACCTGGAGCTCCTGACGCCTCTCTCTCATTTCCTTATCAAGAATATTCTTTTCCTTGAGCAGCTGATCTTTTGCTTCGATCAGAAGCTCCTTTCTCTTATTCTCGGCCTCTTTAAGTGAATCTTGTATAATTCTATGAGATCTGGCCTCTGCTGAATTCAATTTTATCTTTCCGAAGTATGATCTTAAAGCATACCCCAGAATCCCAGCAACAGGGAGAGCTGCAGCTAAAATAATAGTATTCATCTCTACCTCCCTTACCGCATGTTTAATTTTCGGACTGATTAATCAGACCGTTTAATCTGCAATTTAAAAATTG
>JBBRFT010000285.1:0-4488 GCA_038241375.1 Spirochaetota bacterium | reverse complement strand
CACCTCTTATAAAGGATGTAAAAGAGTATTATCCCGAGGCTGAGATTAGACTTCTCGATTCACCCCCTGGTACATCATGTCCGGTAATTGAAGCAGTTCGTGGATGTGATTTTCTTCTGCTTGTTTCCGAGCCGACACCGTTCGGGCTTAATGATTTGAAACTCGCCGCCGAGATGGCAAGAACGATGAATCTCCCATTCGGTATTGTTGAGAACCGTGCGTCTGAGGGGAATACCAGCCTGAAAGATTTCTGTAAAAAGGAAGCTATTTCGTTACTCGCGTCAATCCCTAATACACGGGAGATTGCCGTCCGGTATTCGCGCGGCGATTCGGTCTCTTACATTAAAGAGAATTACAGTAACGAACTGGAAAGAATAGCGGTTCATATTGATAAAACTGTTAAGGCTGGTGTGAGATGATTAAAGAATATGTAATACTGAGTGGAAAAGGGGGAACCGGTAAAACCAGTGTTGCCGCTTCTTTTGCCATGCTTGCTCAAAATAAAGTTATGGCAGATTGTGATGTTGATGCGGCTGATCTTCATCTTATTATAAAACCTAAGAATATTAAAGAGGAAATTTTTGAAGGGGGTAAGAAAGCCTTTGTAAACAGTGATGCATGTACCTCATGCGGTAAATGCGTTGAACTATGCCGTTTCGATGCGATAAGCGATTCTTTTGTTGTGGATACTCTGTCATGTGAAGGTTGCGGAGTTTGCGCTGCCTTCTGTCCTGCCGGAGCGATTGAGATGAGACCCCATCAGTCTGGTAAATGGCTTGTGTCTGAAACTGAATTCGGGCCCATGGTACATGCACGCCTTGGAATTGCAGAGGGTAATTCCGGTAAGCTTGTTACAATTATAAGGAACAAAGCGAAAGAGATTGCAAAGGCGAATAATTATAAAACAATTATAGTAGACGGTTCACCCGGTACGGGATGTCCTGTAATAGCCACGGTAACCGGTTGCTCCTTTGTACTCATTGTAACCGAACCTACAGTGTCGGGAATTCATGATCTTAAAAGGGTTCATGCGCTTGTTGAACATTTTAGAGTAAAGACAGCGGTGTGTGTTAATCGTTATGATATCAATAAGGAAAAAGCAGACGAGATTGAAGAGTTTTGTCGAGAGAAGGGGACACCTCTCTGGGCAAGAATACCTTACGATGATGATGTTACAAAAGCACAGATTGCCGGGAAAAGTGTTGTGGAGTTTTCAAATGGTCCCGCAGCTTCGGCTATCAGAGAGTTGTGGATTAAAATGGAAAAAGAAATTCAAACAGAAGGAGTTTAAAATATAATATGAATGATAAAAATAGTAAGCAGCCCTCGTCCTGTTCTCACGGAGCAAATCCAGGCGGCGATCAGAGCGATCAGATTCTGAAAGATAACATGAGTAAGATCAAACATAAAATTGTAGTTCTCTCCGGTAAAGGTGGAGTAGGTAAAAGTACAGTTGCTGTTAATCTTGCCGTTTCTCTCGCAGCGAAAGGTATGAAGGTTGGTCTTCTTGATGTTGATGTACACGGGCCGAGTGTTCCTAAACTTCTGGGACTTGATGGGGTTATGGCCCTGGGCGGCGGAGAGAAGATAATTTATCCGGTTAAGTACAGCGATAATCTTATTGTAATGTCTGTGGGTTTTCTCATGGCTGACGCGGACGAGGCGGTTGTATGGCGCGGACCTCTGAAATACGGTATTATAAAACAGTTCCTCTCCGACGTTGTATGGGGAGATCTTGACTATCTTATAGTAGATTCACCTCCTGGAACCGGTGATGAACCTCTATCTGTTTGTCAGCTCATAGAGAATCCCGATGGCGCGGTAATTGTTACAACACCACAGGATGTGGCGCTTGCAGATGTTAGAAAGTCTGTAACCTTCTGCAGGCAGCTCAAGATGAATGTTATCGGCGTGATTGAGAATATGAGTACATTTGTATGTCCTCACTGCGGCGAGACTACAGATATATTTAAAACCGGCGGCGGCGAAGCAATGGCAGAGGATATGGGTGTAAACTTCCTGGGTAAAATTCCGCTGGAGTCTCATATAGTTCATAGCGGTGACGGCGGTACACCATTTTCTCAAATGGAATCTGAAAGTAAATCATTCGCGAAGGAAAAGTTCAGCAGCATCGTAGATTTGATAATAAAAGGAGAAACAAAATGAAAATAGCAATACCGGTATCAGAAGGAAAATTATGTATGCATTTTGGACACTGCGAGCAGTTCCATCTTTTCGATGTGGATATGTCCAATAAAACAATACTTTCATCAACTCAAGTGACACCTCCGCCTCACGAGCCTGGAGTGCTACCGGGATGGATAGCGGGGCAAGGTGTAAAGTTTGTAATTGCCGGCGGGATGGGTGCACGTGCGGTTGCGCTTTTCAAAGAGCAGGGAGTTGACGTTGTCACGGGCGCACCAGCAGGTGATCCGAAAGCGGTTGTTCAGACTTATCTCGATGGTCAGCTTATTACCGGCTCTAATGCATGTGACCACTAGATTAAAATGGCAAATGTATCGGTAATTCTTAAAACCGGAGGTCATTGTATTCAGGCCGCTGCTAAAAGTGAATTCAGACGTATCACATTGATGATTCTGGAATCTACCGGCGATGAAATATCGCCGGTGTTAGCGGAACAGATTGAACTCTTGACAGATTTTCTTGAGAAGAGCGACTTCGGAGAACTCCGTTCATCCGATGAAAGGCTTGCGGGAACAGTTGAGTCTGTGTGCATTCTCAGACGGGATGCAAATGGTAATTCTGTTATAATGTTTGATGATAAGGATTAGTATATGAAAAAAATACCTGTTGCTGATCAGTCAAAATGCAGAAAATGTAATGCCTGTGTTGAAATATGTCCTCTTCAGGCGATTTCAGTTATTTCTAATACATGCTGTGCTAAATGTATTAAATATTGTATTTCAATGTCCGTGCCATGTCATCCTGAATATGTAATATTCGATTATGATATTTGTGATTCCTGCGGAAAATGTATTGAAGCTTGTTCTCATGGTGCTATATATATGACTGATTATGAACTGGTAGTTGATAAAATTCTCTTAGCTCCCTGAATCTTCCGGCTGAAGTATTAAAAATATGATAGACGTAATATCCCCGATAATCAAAAATATCAGTCCGTGTATGTATTTTTATTTAAAATGCATTCATGCCAATCCGGTACTGATTAGTGAGGAAACATATGGAAGTCGTATTTACCCGAAGGTATAAAATAAATCTTTTCTTTTCACTTGCAATTTCACTTATTGCGGCAACATTCGCTTCATACGCATCACCATATTTGCTGAAGGATGTTTTCTCTTCTGTTGAGAGTTACCAGGGCGGGATTGCTGCTGTCGTCTTTGTTGTGTTCCATCTTTCATTAACCTCAAAATATAGAAAAAGAAAAAAAATTGCCTCCGCCCCTTTCCCCGCGGAATGGAGAGACATACTCTCCGAGCTTGTAATTTTTTACAGAATGCTTAATGCTGATGACAAGTATATATTTGAAAAAAAAGTCCAGATATTTCTCGGTGAGAAAAGAATAACAGGAATCGAAACAGATATTGATTCCGCCACAAAAATACTTATAGCATCTGCTGCGGTTATTCCTGTATTTAGAATAGAAGACTGGGAGTATGATACTCTTGGTGAGATTCTTGTATACCCGGACAGATTTAACCATGAATATAGTTTTACTCCAGGGGATGATGATAGGGATGTTCTTGGTATGGTAATGCAGCACAGTTCAACTCTGATTATTTCTAAAAAAGAACTTTTCCGGGGATTTAATATCAGAGATGGAGGGAATACTGCGATTCATGAGTTCATTCATAAAATTGATGAAGAGGATGGTGAAATTGACGGTCTTCCTGTACTTATGCTCAATTCAATGGAAATTCTGGAGTGGAAAAGGGTAAGAGAGCTTGAGATTGAAAAAATAAAATCCGGCAGATCTGATATTAGTAATTATGCATTAACCGGCCCTGCTGAATTTCTTGCAGTTACAGGGGAGTACTTTTTTGATTATCCTGAAAAGTTGAAAAATAATAATCCGGAACTATACAATATTTTAAAAATTATTTTTAAGCAGGACACTGCAAAATTGTTGAAATCTGAAGCAAAAAGATTGTTCAGATTAAAAAAGAAATAGTGCCTAACAGGGAGGGAGCTGTTTTATCTCAAACTCGCAACTGAAACTCCGTCGCCGCCTTCACCCATCTCTCCCGGTCTGAAGTCACGGACGTATATGCTCATCTTCAGAGCTTCACGTACAGCCTGCTTCATGGCGCCAGTTCCATGTCCATGAATAATAATTACAGTTTTTATCCCCTGACGATCCATCCTGTCGAGTGATGAATTCATAAATGCAAGAGCTTCATCCACTCTCTTCCCGCGAACTTCCTTGGAGGTAGTCAGCTCCTCGTTGGTTGACTGCAACTCTTCATTCATTGATTGCAGCTCTTCGTTGGAGGCCTTCAGTTCCTC
>JBBRFT010000284.1:0-4512 GCA_038241375.1 Spirochaetota bacterium | reverse complement strand
CGGAAGACTAGCCGCTGAAGTAAATTCAATATAGGCTTTATCGAGAATAAATTCCCGAAAGCTGTTGTTCACATACATCAATTTTTTTATTTCATCAGGGCTTACTTTTGATCCGGGATAATTAAAAGTATCTGCGGATTTGTTATCTTTGATGGAGGCGAGAATAATTCCGTTTTTTTTAGGATCAGATGACAAGAGAATTGCGTCGGCATAAACGAGCCCCCCTTCAATGAGAGGTTCAAGCATTGAGGCCATGTCTTTAATGTCAACACTGGAGGATTTTATATCTCCTCCGTTCATCATAAGAATATTTAGCACAGACTTTGATAATATTTTGGAGTTGGTTTTACTCTGATTAATTGTATAGCTAAGAGTTTCCGATTCAAGTTTCTGTATCATAAAGCTGAAGAATGGTGTCAGCAGAAGTGCCGTAAAAAGAATAAAGATAAGAATTAGTTTATATTTTATTTTCACATTATCTTCCCTGGAGCGATTCAATCGCTTTCTGTCGTTTTATCGCTCTCGGAAGATAAATGTTGGCGCTCTGGTTTTCGGGGTCGACAAGAAGTATCTTTTCCATCAACTCTATACATCCTTTATAATTTTTTGAATCATAAAGTTTTATCCCATCGGCTTCCCAGGAAGGAACGTTAACTTTTAATGTTTTTCTCTGGTTGAGAAGTTTAAGTTCGCAATCTTTAATATAAGCCGAGCACCCTTCAAGATGGGGGATTGCTTTAAGATAATTCTGTTGTTCAATAAGAGAATCAGCGGAAGTTTGGTTCTGCTCAATTTCTTCAATTCGTTTCATATAGTAATCAAGACCGGGATAAATTTTATCCATTTTGTATAGCTCATGAAGGAGAGCCTTCGCGTCATTAAAGTTTTTCTTTTTAAATTCAGCGAGGCCCTGGTTAAAGATTGTCAGTTTTTTCTCTGCCCTTGAACTCTGCTCCTGTTCGTTTATGTATGCGTTATAGTTATATGTTAAACCGGCGGTTAAAGTTAATGTCGACAGTTTCTCCTGCGATAGTGTAGTTCTGCGGTAATCCGCAAGAATGCAGAGTCCCAGTCCACGCCCAAGATATGTCATCGCTCCGGTATTTAATGATATTCCAGGCTTAAAAGTCTTTTCATCTCTTTGAGTATTGACTGTATTTAAATTGGAATAAATCCCGTGAAGGTCAACTCCGGCAAGGAGGTCAATATAGGGGAATAGTGAGAAAAAGAGACCTAGACCGCCGATGAGGTCAACCTGTTTCATGTCTGAACTGCTGTTTGATTTAAGATCATAGGCCGAATAGGAAAAGGCACCTTTAAAATAAGTGTTGCCTGTAAATAAAGGGACGTTGTAATAT
The DNA here is from genome assembly GCA_038241375.1 of Spirochaetota bacterium. Taxonomy (GTDB): domain Bacteria; phylum Spirochaetota; class UBA4802; order UBA4802; family UBA5550; genus WRGT01. The sequence continues at coordinate 3,154 of JBBRFT010000284.1, read as the reverse complement.
GTATTGAATCGACCGGTTAATCCGCGATTAATATAATCACTATAGAATCCATCAATGTATGACGGTCCCGTGGATATGATGTAGGTTAAACCTGAATAATTATTCTCTGAATACGATATTTTGTATGAGAGAATATTAATTGAGATTACCAGAATGAAAATATATTGTATTTTAAATTTCATAGTGTAATTCTTGCATTGTTTTATTGTAATAAAATGTGGTATAAATTTCAATAAAAAAAGCCTTAATGGTCTAATATTTTAAGATCTGAAGGGGTGTGCATAAGCGGCTATCTTTTACGTCGTTGGGGGCAGAGTCTGTGACTGCGGAATGTATTCTAACATATGCTATAGGATAAATGGGTAACTGATGAAGTATAAAAAAATATTATTGCTATTACTACTGATGACATTCGGTAATTTCTCCAAGGTCAGTGGTGAGCCGGGGGTTCAGGGGAATTTTGTTATATTTCCCTCTTATACGGGAAACTCTCTTTATGATGAGATTCTAAAAGTGAGCGAATCGGCAATTATTAATACCTGTTCAGCCGCCGGACGTCTAGTGCCTGTGGAATATAATTATAAAAAAGCAGCAATCGAAAAGAGTGAAGGGGCTGATCGTGAGAGTCTTTACCGGAACACGGCAGTTTATCTTAAAGCCGATTTATACGCTGTACTCACTGCCTATGATGAAAGCGGTGATTATGTTTTAAAACTGAATTTAATTCCTGTTAATAATAGATATGAAGGTTTAAGGTATGAAAAGATTTTCCGTTCACGTATTCCGGAAAATCTTTCTCTTAAAGCGGCATTGGCATTCGCTGATATTTTAAAAAAGAGAACTCTTTTATTCGATGTATTAAACGTTCTTGAAGACGGATCCGCTATTATCAGTACCGGGCAGTGGCACGGACTTGAAGCGGGAGTTTATTCAACCGACGCAGGGGATATTACAATAAAAAATGTTTCGAGATACAGGTCGGTGGCATATGGTAGGGAATTTAAACGTGGAGATGTTTTTGAAATAAAACAACTCCCCGATCTTGATAAATATATGAAGAGAATTGATTACCGTATAAAAGAGAATACTGTTAAACTTTACGGTACAGATGAGATTCTTGAAAAAAGAGGAGGAGGAGTCAGGGAGTCGATAAAAGGTACCTGTGTAATTAACCAGGGGGCGAATTTCTGTCTTCCCGGATACGGGTCTTTTTTATCAGTAGAATATATGGGCTTTGAAAAGAGCGAAGCAGATTACGCGGGAGTATTTATCGCCGCGTCTCTTACTGCTGTTCATCTGGGGCTGGTTCCTTTTCTTACAGATTTTAAAGTTAACTTTTTACCTTGGATTGAAGACAGCGGAAGAACCGGACAGATGAAGAGACTTAATTATTTTATGTGGGGGACTTTGCCTCTTACATTTACAGCTTCTTTTTATAATCAGCTTGCATACAACTATAAACTGAGAAATATGCTCCCGCCGGTTTTTGCAGATCACGATACATCAGCAGCTGTAGTTTCAATATTTGTTCCGGGCGGCGGAATGTTTTATAAAGGGTACAGGTGGTCTGGATGGGGAATCTATCTTGGAGAGATGTCCTTAGCTGGATATGCTGTATACACTGAAGACAGGAGAGAGAGAAATATGCTTCTTGGATCGCTTGCCGTTATAAAATGCGCCGAGATTGCATTATCATATTTTATCTCTCCCTCATACGCGTTTTATAATCGAGAGGTTTCATCAGCCGGAGATATGGATTTTTCCATAGGCATTACTGAAGGTTTCACAGGGAAAGGGGAGATTAACGCTTCTCTATCCTACCGCTACTGATTCTATTCCCTGAGAAAAAGAAGACAGCAAGAAAAATTGTATATGCCGCTATTGATGGAATTATAAGTTCCGGTATAAATTTTGCGAAAGGCGCGAGTATAAGAATAACTCCCCAGTGGTAATAGATTGCTTTTCTTGTTTTTAAAGTTATTGGAAAATCATCCCAGCGTATAATCACCATCATCCCTGTAAGATTCCATCCGTAAAGAGAGTAGAACGCGTGCATTTTAAGTATTATCTTTCCGTATAGTTCATCGTAGGGAGCGGGTCTTATAATTATATAGAGTATCCCTGTAACAGCAGTTGCCATTAGAAAATAGATTGCCGAGACCAGAAAATATTTCTGCTGCATTCTTTTTCCGTATTTGAAAAAAATTGCGAATATAAATAGAACTGTAAAGAAAAGAAACGATGAGATGAAGACTTCTCCCGGGAAAAATTTCATAATAATAAATATAAAAAATATTATTACACCAGCGTTTATAGACCAGAACATCAGGTGTTCAGCTGTTAAGATTAGTCTGCTTTTATTATCTTCAATTATGCTGAAGATAATCGACATTGTTATGAGTGATACCGGAAATGAAAAACCGAGAAAGAATACATCAAGTGTAAGTTTCTCGAAATAAAAAAGTTTGAAATATGTATCATTCAGAATAACAAATGATGAGAGAAGAAGTGCCAGAACAAGACACAGGAGTGACGCGTGATGAAATTTTTCAGACGCAGAAGACTCTCTTCTGAAAAAGATCACGGGGAAGAACGAAAACCGTTTTATTCTGTAAGACTCAACGATCAGGGCGAGAATTACTGCTGCTGCCGCGGCAGGGATATAAAGTTTCATAAATGCGAGAACCGCGTAGACAATACTGATTATAAAAAACAGGATTGTTTTAGAGGAAAGTTTTTTTCTCCCTTCAGTTAAATAGAGAATTGTAAATCCCCCGCTTGTAAGGTTAAAGAGAAAGATGTGGAGCCTTTCAAAATTCATATGAAAATAATAATCGATATATCCGAAGATAAAAGCTGCTGTCATTGTGGTGAAAAGAGAAATTCTAAAAAAAAACTGTTTATTAAATATCATTCTGTAACCCTGTTTGCCGACCCCGGCGCTTTAGGCGCCGGGAAATAATATTTCTATTCTGTGAAAAAAGCCTTATAGAGCAGATGGGCTGAGTAAATATCAGCCTTGGATGTTACCTCGCATGTGGAGTGCATTCCAAGTACACATGGTCCCGCATCGACGCAGTCCATACCGAATCGCGACATAAACATTGCAATTGTTCCTCCGCCTCCGATATCGATTTTACCCATCTCGCCCGTC
>JBBRFT010000283.1:0-4516 GCA_038241375.1 Spirochaetota bacterium | reverse complement strand
AGTACTTATAGGGCTGAAAATAGATCCTGCCGGAGTCCGGGATAAATAATAACTCTACAGATACTCACTGATAGAATCGATTACTTCCTCCACGGATATATTCTTCATGCACTGGAAATTATAATCACATTTTATTTTTACTTTATTCTTAATACACGGCGAGCAGCTTAACTTTTTGTAAATTGTTTTATAAACCAGATCGTCCGACTTGGGAATTCTGTCCGCAGGATTAACGGGCCCGAATAAGGCAACAACCGGAGTCTTCAAGCAGTACGAAATATGGAAAAAGAAAGTATCCATAGACACAACAACAGCAGCGTTCTGTATAAGGAAAAGTAACTCTTTAAAATTTGTTTTATTAACCAGATCAACAACTCCGTCAACCGGTACATGGTTTTTATTTATCCCTGCAATTACAACAGGCTTCCCGATTGTCTTCTTCAGCTCTGCTATCAGTTCAGTGAAATAGGGCCACTGACGGGGATCCTCGTCCAGGTATTGCGCATAAATATCGAGAAGTATGTAATCATTCTTTTTAAGATTATTTTTCATAAGGAGATCACTCATAAAATTAAAATCTACAGAATAGTCTTTAACAACGGGGATATTTAAATATTCCAGAACATTTGTTATTTCTATAAATTTGTGAGCATTCTCTCTATTGTAAATTTTGCGTTCTGTCGGGAGCATATAGAACAACATATCACGAACAATATTAGGATGTGTAAAGATCAGCAGATCGTATTTCTCTGCTTTTAAAAATGAATAAAGTTTATAATAACTGAACATGAAAAACCTGATCAGACCTTTAATAGTAAAATCCATATCAAATGTTTTGACAGAGTCAATATTTCTATTATAACCGAGCAGACTAACAGATATTTTATTAAATGTAATAACTGTTATATGCATATCCGGATTATATCTCTTAAGAGATGCCAGAAGAGGGAAACACATAATCTGATCACCAAGTCCCTGGGGGAGATCAATTATCACTTTGTTTATTTTCCCCGATGTCCATTTAACACGGAGTTTGTTGTTTAATTTATTCATTTATAAGATACTCCGCGAAATCTTTTAGAGACGGGAAAACAATATCAGCATCAATATCAACATGATATTTTTCTGAGATAAAAACATTTTTAAGAGACCTGCTGCGGCCAAGACCCATATCCGACACGGAATCGCCGACCATGATGGCTCTTGTGAAATCTATATCGGGGAAATCATGTTGAGCTTTTATCAACATTCCAGGCTTCGGCTTCCGGCATACACAGTTATCTGTTTTATCGTGAGGGCAGTGATAGATATGATCAACCCTCCCGCCATTTATATTTATTTCATTAACCATATGATTATGAATTACAGAGAGATCCTCTTCATTCATTAAACCAAGTGCAATACCTCGCTGATTAGTAACAACTATTATCCGCTTAAAAATATTTTTAAATATTTTTAACGATTCCAGAACACCATCCAGAAAAACAAATTCATCGATTTTCTTAACATAATCATCGATGATTCTTTTATTAATTACACCATCACGATCGAGAAAAAGTGTCCAGGTATTATCTATATCAAAAACTTTCGTCATTCCTTTTCACTCCGTAATCTGCTTATAATCTTTGAAGTAGAATACCCTTCAACAAAATCTATAAGCACCACCTCATCGGCGTACTCTTTACCGACTACATCCTCTGCATTATAGTCTCCTCCCTTAACAAGAAAATGAGGCCTTACTTTTTCTATAAGTTCAAGAGGTGTGTCTTCATCAAACTTAATTATATAATCGATCGACGAAAGACCCGCCAGAACCGCGGCACGGTCATCTTCACGGTTTACCGGACGCCCCTCACCTTTAAGTCTTCGTACAGAATCGTCAGTATTTAAACCGAGTATAAGAACATCGCCAAGTTCCTTTGCCTTCTCGAGATATTTCACATGCCCGATATGAAGTATATCAAAACAGCCGTTTGTAAAAACTATACGTTTGTTCTCGTTATTTAAACTCTCAATTAAATCCGGAAGGTTTTCATTATTTATTATTTTATTATATGAGAGATGTAGATCCCGGATAAGATCAGATTTTTTAACCGGAACAGTTCCGAGCTTCCCTACAACAATACCGGCAGCCATGTTTGCAAACTCAACGGAATCTCTCAACTTATAACCTGAAGCAATACCAACAGCAAGAGCGGCAATAACAGTATCCCCCGCGCCTGAAACATCATAAACCTCTTTTGCAAAAGTAGGGAAATGTTCGGTCTCAAAACCGTCATAGAGAGTCATCCCCTTTTCGGAGCGGGTTATAAGAAGATTCTTAAATCCTGAATTTAAAAAAACCTCGGGAATAGCAGCCTCAACATCAACATCTTCATTGGGAATATTATAACCTGTGAATTCGTTCAGCTCCTTCATGTTGGGAGTAACAAGAGCTGCTCCGCTATATTTCGCCCAGTCCTTCCCCTTCGGGTCAATCACCACGGGTATACTATGCTTCTCTGCTTCCGCAATAATAAACCTGCAGAGATCTTCCGTGCAGACTCCTTTATTGTAATCCGAGATTACCACAACATCAAAATCATTAATGCATCTGCTGATTTCACTCTTCATGCTGTTTTTAATCTCTTCAGAAAGCGCCTTAGGCTGTTCGTAGTCGAGCCGCATCATCTGTTGTTTATTACCCACCACACGGACCTTGGTGATAGTTGGAGTATCAGTTTTAAACAACAGGTGCTTTATAGAATTCTGATTCAGCACCTGCGAGAGCTGTTCACCATTATAATCTTCACCTGCAGTTCCGATAAGCAGAACTTCAGCTTCAAGAGATACAATATTATTAGCAACATTGGCAGCTCCCCCCGGAGCGAGACTTGTTCTCTTAATATTTACTATAGGAACCGGTGCTTCTGGTGATATCCGGTCAACGCTCCCCCACAAATACTGATCGAGCATAATATCGCCGATAACAAGTACCGACACATTTGAAAAATTAAATTTTTCCATTATCTTTTAATCCTTTCTCAAACAGGTCACAAAGCAGATGAATAATGATAATATGGCACTCCTGCACCCGTGCTGTAGTATCTGATGGAACAATCAGTACATGGTCGGCCCAATTTTTTAAAATACCGCCGTCTTTACCAAGAAGAGCAACGGTTACACACTTTTTCTTTTTCGCCAGATCAAATCCTTCCATAACATTTTTGCTATTGCCCGAGGTTGACAGCCCGATAACAACGTCACCCTCTTCACCAAGCGCTTCTATCTGCCTTGAGAATATTCTTTCAAAGGAGTAGTCGTTTCCGATAGAAGTAATAATGGATGTATCTGTAGTCAAAGCGATTGCAGGGTAACCTGGTCTTTCAATTTTATATCTTCCTACAATTTCAGCGGCAAAATGCTGTGAATCAGCAGCGCTGCCGCCGTTCCCCATGATAAGGAGTTTCTTTCCGTTAAAAAGAGCACTGTTTATAACAGAGGATAATTCATTTATTACTTCTTTCATCCCCTCTAATTTTTTAACCGTATCTATATGTTCTTTTAATATTTCATCAATCATTATAACCATCCTTTAATCTTTAGAAGATTTTAAACAATCCGCCTATGTTAAGTATTTTTTTTTACTGATAAAGTAAAGAAAAAAATAAAACAAATACAGCAAATCTACCCCCCATCCGCCCTGACGGGCACCTTCCCCTTGATGAGAAGGGGAAGGCGAAAAGCAATTTGCTGCGCCACTTGTCTTTGACATTATCAGTCTCCCTCCTCTCATCAAGGGGGAGATGTCACGCAGTGACAGAGGGGAGGATTTTCAATAATAAAGAAATGATTATACAAAGAAATAATATTTGACTTCCACATTAAGAATGGTTAATTTCTAATAATTAAAATTTATTTGGCTATTTTGAGGGATTTATGCCGTTATTATCAGAGTTTTTCGGGATTAAAATTTATATGTATTGGAGTGATCACACTCCCCCTCATTTTCACGCCGAATATAACGGGATTACAATACTTTTTGATATTAAGAACGGAGTTGTTATTCGAGGAGCGTTTCCATTTAGACAATTAAAGCTTGTTGCCGCCTGGTCTGAATTGCACAAGGATGAATTATTATTAAACTGGGAATCATCAATAAATCACGGTGAAATTAAACTGATTGCACCGTTACAATAAAAGGCAAACACATGAATATACAGGTTCTGCAGGTTTTACCAAAAGACAATTATAAAGTATATATTTACTTCTCAGACGGCAAGGTTAAGCTCTTTGATGTTTCGAGTCTTGTCGGGAAAGGAGTATTTAAAAAGCTTGAAGATCTCGATTTTTATTTCAACAGGTGCACTGTTATTAACGGTACACTGGCATGGGATGTATCCGGTAATTTTGATCCATCACTCTGTATTGACATAGACCCATACACAATATATAATGAATCAATTGAAGTTTCCGATCCGCTGGCAAACATCGCGTAGTTTTAAAGCTGGTTGTTTGTGGCTCCCCATCCGCCCTG
>JBBRFT010000282.1:0-4529 GCA_038241375.1 Spirochaetota bacterium | reverse complement strand
GGCTTAAGCAAATTATAAATTTTTTGTAATTCCGGCTGGGATTCATTATACTTTTTTTCTAAAATTTTTAAACATGAATCAATGCCTTTATAATAAAATTCTTTTTCAGTTGGTTCATCATCGAAATCATTGTAAAATATTCGAGAATGATTCTGAATCATTTCAAATAAGCTAATTCTATAATAGTCATTATTAAAAATGACAAGAATCCTGCTTGAAACAACTTTAGAAGATAAATACGAAGCAGTTAGCACTTCGGCTAAATCGGATGAATTAGATATATAATTATCAATATTATTGTAGATAAATTTAAAATTAAATAATTCAGTTTGATTATTTATTGCAATATACCTATCAATCATATCCTCTATGAAAGAAGTAAATTTAGTTAATTCCCAAATATCATCGTTGAATTCTTGCATTGGTCGTTCTCGTCTATTATTAATATTTACTAATTTATTCTGTTATGTTTATTACCATAAAATCTTTACCTTCACAACAAATAACATATTCCCCTACAGTAAGTCCTTCGAATATAACTACACCATTCTCTGATTTTTTTATCATTGTATAATCACTCCCGGAAATAAAAAATTCTATTGTTTCTTCAGGACAAACGATTTCGATAGTTATCCTGAAGTCACCTTTAATAATTTTTCCTTCATAAGATTTTGATGATGTTTGAAATGTAAATGTAAGTTTTTCTTTTGGTGTTCCTCTTGTTTCTCCAACGAATACTGGGATAAGACCGTTTTGACTTGATAATATATAAAACGTTTTCCAGGAAAGTATTTCATTTACTTCGGGTATGATATTATCATTGATGAATTTTTTAAAACGGAAATCAATAGTAGCAAGCTTTGATAATATTGTTTTTGCCATATCAGGATTTTTCTTTTCAATTTGTTCTTTTAATTTTATAGCTGTTTCATTTCTTTTAAAATTATTTTCAATCATCTCATCTAGTAGAGGCATTAGTTTTGGAGATGTTCTTGTTGAAAATTCTTCTATAATTCTTTTATCAACAACATCATCATCAGAAACCATTTGTTTCACATATTCATCAATCGCCTTAAATTTATCTCCATAGAATTCTTCAACTTTTGAACCAAAGCTTTTTACAATTATGACGTCAGCTTTTGTAAATGAAACTTTTATTTTTTCTTTCATAACGTATCTCTCCAGGTTTCATAAGAAGTGACTTCGTCCCATCCTTTACCTAAAAGACAGTTTATTATTGACGGTAATCCCTTTTTATTGATTAATCTTGAAACTGTTGGTTCGCTAATATGCATACTTTCTGCTATTATTTTTTGATTAATATCATTTTTAAATTTTGTCATTATTGAATATAAATCATATCTTGGATGTGATAATCTATGCATGCATTCTTCTAATGCGTGCATGAAAATATCTTTGTCCTCAGCATGTTTGTTATATTTTTTTTTGTGATAAAAAGTTTCTTGTTGAAAATTTTTAACTTCTTCAATTTGTTTATCAGAAATAATCCAATCTTTTAAATTTTTAAACTCTGTTTCCATAGGATCGCGTTTTTTTAGTCTTACCCTTTTTTCATAAACTTTAAAGGCTTTTCTTGAAGCTATTTTTTTTATATAATTTATGGTCTCTCCTTCATTTCGTATCTCACATTTTCCATTTAATATACTTTCAATAAATTCAAGGATAGATTCGTTAACAATTATTTCTCTATCTGTTTCAGAGAAAAATGAACCGTAAATATTTAAAAGCATAGTATATAGTTTTAAGTTTGTTTTTTCTTTAAAAAAAGTTTGCTGTTGATATGAAGGCTTATCTCCATTCACAATAATTTTGCAAAATTCAGTTATATAAGTATCTGACTGTTTAGAATTCATACCAATCTCCTTTTTCATATTCAGTATGGTTAGTTATAACAAAAAATTGCATTTTTTTAAAAAAAATTCAAATCGAATGAAATTAATTCCCAGAAATCTCCATTCAGTTATTAGAAACGAAAAGAATGGGGGCCAAACATGATAAATAATTTTAACGGCAACGATCTTGAACACTACGCAGGTGTCGCAAAGGAATACAATCTCCTTAACGATTGGTCAAGACATTTTCTCTATAACATAGGGGCTCTTCTCTATCATAAAGAGAAAGGCAAATACATAAACTTCACCTTTAAACAGGAAAATCGCGCATATATTGTTCTTACTCAACTCGCCTCTGAATATTCAGAGGTTGAATCATGCTGCCTTACTAACAGCAAATCTCTCTGCGACAGATGTCAGAAATTAAAAAAACTTACAACAGTGTGATATTAATCCGGGGCTGAATGCTCTATGTAATTAAAGGAGATTTCTATGAAGTCTAAGTTTTCCTACAATACTTTTATCAACCCCATATACTGCATCAATGCAGCAATGGAGTACAGTCTTCTAAATCAAAACTCGGGGTATTTTCTGTTCTACGCCGCCGAGTTTTCTTTCTGTGTAGAGAAAAAAGAAATAAATTTGATAGGGGCTAAAGATCACCGGTCAGTCTTCATCAGGGAGAGTTCAGGTAATGTATAGTTCTGTCATAATAATAATGAGAAAATTATCAGCAAAAAGATGATACCAGATTTTGCGGAGATACTCTCTTCAGATGAAATTAAATAAGGAGGCAGGCAGATGAGCTACTTAAAAAGAACGAATTCAGTTGCTGATCTTAATACGATACACGCTGAGGAAAGGTCGCTGGAGCGCAACATAAGCGAAGAAGCAATATTCTTAACTTTAAGTTACGGTGAAATGTATGAAACAAGCCATGGGCGTATAGCATACTGGTTTAATAAACCGGCTGCTGACAAATGCGCGCTCCCCTGGTCTGCAAAAAAGGATGCTTATAACGTGGCAGTTATTCAGGCATCAGATGGTGCAGTGATAACAGTCATGCAATCGTTCGTAAAAAAACAGGACTGGCTATTACCTTTAACAACATATAGGAGGGCGTAAAATAAATGAATAACCAGGTACGGGAAATTTCAGAAAATCTCAAAGGTGAGGATGAATTATCTTCGGAGGAGAAGCTGGATCAACTTGCGGATGTTTTTCATGCAGAGATAGATGATATCGTAATTCAGTTAAAGAAAGGGATGATGATAGATGAAGATCTTCTCCCCTACAATCTGCTCAGAAGGTTGATATTCATGACTATTAATGTTTATGGATTCGAAGATATCAATACTGCAATAGAAAAGTTTCTTGATGAAGCACTTTCTTATGCAGAACAAACAATACAATAAAACACGGAGTTACTATGGAAAAGAAAGAAGAAACATATTCCGGCGACACCAAAAAAGGTAAACGCCACGGCTTCGGCCGCTGCGACAGGGAGGACGGCACTATCTTCGCCGGTGAGTGGAAAAACGGCAAAGAGCACGGATACGGTATGGAACTCGGTGAAAATGGCGGCATTACATATCTCGGTGAGTTCACTGATGGTGTGTATAACGGTTTTGGAACTCTTTATCCTGCTAAAGGAAACAAAGAGCAGCTTCTTACATCCGGTGAATGGAATAAGGGGGTGCTTGAAGGTATGGGACTTCTGATAAGCCCGAATGACGGTCCGTCTTATGCTGGTTTGATGAAGAATTACAAATCTTCGGATAACGGGTGCTGGTATTATGCGGATGGGAGTATCAAGGCGTGTATAAGCAATGAGAGAAAAGAAACTGCAGTAACTCTACATGTAAACAATGACGGTTCTCACAGTGTGACACATTTTGAAAATGGGGTTCTGCATGGTGTCAATATAAGATGGGATTCTGACGGTACATATTTTGTATATAAGTACACAAATGGTGAACTGCTCGATCCGGTAATGGGATACTGTCCGGACGGAACCATCATAGTCGGAGATATGGTTGATGATCGTTTTAATGGAGATGTTTATTTCTATGGTGTCGATGGTTCTAAAATAGTGAAACAGTTTTTGAATGGTGTCCAAACCGGTGATGTAACCGTTACATCTTCAGACGGAAAAACAGAAACTATAAGTATGAAAGCCGCTAAGAAAAGAAACATATAATGAGCAAACAAGAAAAAATCTATTCCGGTGAAATGAAAGACGGGCTGCGTCACGGCTTTGGGCGGTGCGACTGGTCTGACGGGTCATGGTATGCCGGGGAGTGGCTTAATGACAAAAAGCACGGATACGGAATGGATGTTAAAGCGAATGGAGTAAGATACATGGGGGAATTTGTAAACGGTATGTATGAGGGTTTCGGTACGGTATATCCGGCTTCCGGCGACAGTTCTCTCCCTCTTGCATCCGGTGAGTTTAAAAACGGCGGCCTCTCTGGACTTGTACTTCTTAAGTATAGTGAAACCGGCGTGGCGTATGCAGGGCAGATGAAGGATATGGAAGATTTCGGATTCGGATGCTGGTATTATCCGGGTGGGAAAATCAGGGCTGGTGAGATGACCAATCCTGTATCATTAGAAATATTTTCAGACGGCAGACATAGTGTTGTTCACTGGAAAAACTGTCTGCAGCATGGAGAC
>JBBRFT010000281.1:0-4558 GCA_038241375.1 Spirochaetota bacterium | reverse complement strand
CTCGAAAGGAGATTGTAAATCGAATTATCAATAAGCGGGAGTATGCAGGTTTCAATTGTTAATCCAGGATCAGTTTTAATTCTTATCCCGATGGGGTCAAAATAATCTTTCCAAAAACTGTTATAAGATGCGGCAAATTTTTTATACTCTTCGGCTTCACGTTTTGAAATATTTCCGGTTTCGATTTCGATTAACGGCGTCATAAAGCCGGTTCGGCCGTAAAAATCACTTTTTGCTGAAAACGATTCCGGCATCATAGTCAGACCATCGAACCGGGTAGAGTCCAGTCCCCCTGGTTTACTTACAGATTCAATTACGCCAAGCACCTCAGCGGGAGTATATGCCTGATCTCCTGTGATTTTTTTATAAAATAGCTTCAAATCATATATAAAATCATCAGGGCTCTGGACTTTGGGCTTTTTTTTCTTTTTGCCTTTAGTCTTTACTGCTGCTGAGGAATTTAGGGTCAGAGCCTTATTGAAAGAGCTCCAGTTTGACAGGTCATTCGGTTCAAGTTTCAAAGACCGGTTGTAGAATTGATTTTTCTTGAGAGAATCCAGCTCTTTTTTTCGCGGTTCAGTCAGTGAGGGACCTCCGGCTGAAGCCATTATCTCTTCAATAGACACTGGGAGTTTCCCCGTGAGATGATAATGGAATATCATATATCTTTCAAGCACTGATATTCTCATCCCTTCATACATTCTTCTTGCTTCTTTTATTCTTAATTGAGGTGAAATAAGGTGGCGGATGAAGCTGTCAGACAGATAGATGAATCCATCTTCATTTTCTCTCCCGGCAGGATATATCGAACGCATATATCTGTAATCCGGGGCGCCGGAAAGAGACGCCGACCTGCCGGAGAATGTATCGACGACCTTCTCTGCAGCCTTAAGAGAATTTGATATAATCACCGTTCCATCTGCAAGAGTAAGAAAAATGGACCACACCTGGCGGTTTTCAGTATATAAATGACTCCCTTTGTATTCTGAGATTACAATATCCTTCTCTTTCGCAGAGTATTTATCTCTGAAATGTCTCCTCATTGATTCGATGGCCGGATTTACAATGGGGGTCTGCCCCTGCCGCTGAGCCGGACGTATAATCAGAGTGACATCGCTCCCTGCTATAACAAATGGGTCAGAGCCTGTTATTACTAATTCAGAAATCCCCTTTGAATAAAATTCATCAAATTCAGAACCTTCCCGGAGTGCAAGCTGAGTCATCAGCTTTTCTTTTATCATAAAGTCAACCGATGACGGTGAGAATCTGGAATGAAAAGCTCCCCCTGTTTCAGTAATTAAATTGAAAGACTCAAATGCCTTGTCAGCGCTGTTAAAGTGAATATAGTAAAATTCCTCCGGAGTGTATTTATCAAGAGGGTAAATTATGTATTTTCTATTCTGAAGCATCTTTTCAAATGGATGAGATTTTATAACAATAAGCTTCAGGTCTGACGGGTTCAGCTCTCTCATCCCTTCATCAGAAGGTCTTATACTTTCAAGCTGAAGCGATTCACGTATAGCAAGTCCTCCGGACAGAAGTGAGTACAGGTCAACATCTCTTCCTCTTTCATTCAGTCTGTCTATATCATCGAATGAGTTGCTTTTATATTTTGACGGACGAATATTCGCAGATTTTTCCAGATGCTGAAGTATCTCGCCTGAGTAGCCCAGATGATCTCCTCCGGACATTTCGATATCATAAAGTTTATCAGCAATCTCCTGCCGCTTTTCCCGTGTTATTTCACTGAAGGAGTCTGCAGAGGGGAGTAATACAGCTGCAATTAATGCTATTATAATTATGGGGTTTTTTATGTTCATTTTCATATCCTTATATGAGTATTTGTATATAAAGAAGGTTTTTTAATGTCAAGATTAAAAAGAGTCAGAGCGCTTTTCATACAAATTTTGGAAATAAAACTCAATTGAGGGTCTGGCCCCTATTATTTAAATTTTTTAACGCTTTCTACGGAAAAAAATAATTTCAGTCAGTCTTTTAGAATGGAGGGTCTGGCACCGGAAATTATTTTTAAAATAGAAGAGGTTGAACCGGGTCATCGTTATTTGATTTATTCAGGTTCTCTTTAATCTCTTTGATCCACAAATCTGACATTGCTTTCGATTCACCGAGAAATGCTGAATTCTGAAAATCTGCATCTGACAGGTATCGTTTGTAAAAAGAGGAAGCTCTCGCTGCGTTACAGTTCGCATAACAGTAGATGCATCCATGAGGACAGCTGTCATAAATTCCGATATCAGTCGACTCTGTGCAGCCGCATTCTTTTCTTGTCGGCCGGAGTTTTATATGCGAAAGATCTTTCCCGCTTATTGATGACAGAATAGTTTTGTCAATACAACTCCCCTTTGAAATATGATCAGCGGAAAGATAATCTCCGCAGCATGAGAATAATCGTATTCCATACCTTTCGCCGATTTCTGAAAACTTCAGTGCCATGTTAACCCGTGTTCCGATATCTTCAGATATTATTTTAATTCCTGTTTTATCTGTAAAATTCTTAAAACTCCTCTCAACTTTTCCGTATGGAGTCGGGAAGCTTATATAACATCGTTTCACATAGCCCGAGAGCGACCTGCAGAGAGTTTCAAACTTTTCGATATGATAATCAGACTTTGTGATGTCTGACACAAGAACCGGATCGTATCTCCATTTTATATGATCCGGTGAAAATTCACTACTCAGCAGCTTCATCGAATCTATTGCTTCATCATCAGCGGGTGCATTGGGCTCGAATATTTTCGAGAGTCCTGTAATTGTATAATTAAAAAAAAGAGAGTACCCGCTGTCGCGCAGTTTAATCGCATTGTCTGCGAATGGAGAGAAGTTTTTGGACCATAGAACAATCGCGGCAGTATCCTCTTTTTTTAAAGATACAATATACTTTTTATTATTAAAGGGATTTATATATCCTGCAAATCCTTCGTCAATCCGGTTCATAAACCAGTCACCGTAAAATGCCGGGATATCAGTTCTTCGTGATGCAGAGATGATTTTCATATTTATTATTAACACATAATATAAAATACCCTCTCCAGGGCAGTGCCATGGAGAGGGTGGCCGGCCGTAAGGTACGGCCGGGTGAGTCGGGCGTTATTCTTCGTACATGCTGTCGATCTGCAATGCATATTTCTGACCGATAGCTTTTCGTTTAAGCTTCATAGTTGGAGTAAGTTCTCCACCCTCTTGAGTAAGTTCGTTTGTAAGAAGGGTAAACTTTTTGATCTGCTCCACACGTCCAAGAGATTCAGTTCTTCTTGCAACGATCTTTTCGTATAGTTTTATAATCTCCGGATTTTTAACAAGTTCCTCTTTTGAACTGTAAGTTATCCCGTTTTTTTTGCAGTAATCATCAAGTATAATAAAGTTCGGGATAATCAGCGCGGAAATATATTTTCTACCTTCACCGATAGTTACAAATTGCTCCACGAATAGTTCGTCACCCATAAGAACTTCAATCTGCTGTGGAGATATATTCTTGCCGCCTGCAGTAATAATCAGGTCCTTGATTCTGTCTGTAATCTTTATGTAAGAGAGCATGTCTCCGTGTTTCTCTTCAGTAATAATCTCTCCCACATCCTGAGTTTTAAACCATCCGTCCTCAGTAAAGCACGCTTTTGTCTCTTCGGGCTTTTTGTAATAACCGTTCATGCACATTCCGCCCTTGAGCTGAATCTCTCCCTCGTCGGATAATCTCGCCTGAACCATCTGTATCATGGGACCGCAATATGCAGGTTTACCTGTGTCTCTGTAACCGACACACACAGGAAAGAACTCAGTAAGACCGAATCCCTGGATTATGTTTATACCAAATGCCTGAAAAAATTCATTAATATCGGGAGCAAAAGCAGCACCGCCGATGTGATAAACCATACATCGCTCTGTCCCTAATTTTGCGCGAACTTTACTGAAGATAATTTTATCGGCAAGTTTGTATCTGAATCCGCTCTGACCCTTTCCTGTTGTAATCTTTTTTCTGTACTCTTTGATTCCGACTTTTGTCGCCCATGCGAAGAGTTTCTTCTTAATCGGAGAAGCTGTTTTTAATCCTTCATGAATAGTGCCGTAAACTTTCTCCCAGATACGGGGAACACTCGTCATAAAATGGGGCTTTATGTGAGACATTACATCTAAAAACTGCTTCGGGTCAGGGCAGTATGCAATTTTGACTCCGGAAGTCATACATCCGTAAGACCACATCCTTTCAAAAACGTGGCTGAGAGGGAGTATTGCAAGTGAAACTACATCTGTATTCGCTTCGGGGAATCTCATGTATGACGGGTAAATTCCGTTCATAAAACTTCTGTGAGTATGAACCGCACCTTTCGGTTTTCCAGTTGTGCCGGAAGTGTATATCAGAGTGAGTATATCGTCAGGATTTACATCCTGTAATCTTTTATCAAGCTCGGTATCGTTAGTTAGCTTTTTACCCTTTGCAATAAGTTCGTCAAAATGGATACTGTCAGTTCCTTCGATCTTTGTATCACTGTCGAAAGCAACAATAAGTTTAAGAGATTTGCACTCTTTTATAATCTCTTTCGCC
>JBBRFT010000280.1:0-4567 GCA_038241375.1 Spirochaetota bacterium | reverse complement strand
TGTGGGTTTATTACTATTTGATTTTTCAGCTTTGGATAATATCACATCCGCTGAATACTTCTGTTCCACTTCAAGTTTTACAGGAACTCTTTTCTTAATATTTTTTTTAGAATTTCCAGCTGCAATTACTTTTTCAATAAGTTCCCTTCCGAACTCCTTAGCGCTTTCAGGTTTATCAATCTGAGGTTTCCCTATAACATCAACAGCTCCGATCTCAAGCGCCCGGACAACAGCATCTGCACCTTTAGTCGTTAACGAACTTACCATGATCGCGGGAACAGGATTTGCGATCATAAGTTTCTGGAGAAAAGTAAGTCCATCCATACCGGGCATTTCAATATCAAGTGTAATTACATCTGGATTGAGCATGTTTATTTTTTTAGCAGCGATACTGGCATCAAGTGCCGCCCCTAGTACTTCTATATGTGGTGAAGATGATAAAATATCAGTGAGGAATTTCCGCATCAGCGCGGAATCATCAATTATCAGTACCTTTACTTTATTCTGTTCCATATTTATCTCTTCTCAAATTTTTTATTTTTTAGTAATAATTCCTAAACTCTCTTCTGATAAAAAAGTTCTATTATCCCCACCGCCAAAAGCGGCGGGGATATAACTCTCTTATTTTTGGTTCCCAAAACCCGTTTTTGGGAACCGCAGGAAGCCCTGCGGGGCTCCTAAAGGGGCTATCGCCCCTTTACCCCTATAATCATTGAGTTATCAAGACTCCCCTAAAGTAAAATAAGATCTATTATCCCCGCCGCCGAAGGCGGCGGGGATATATAATTATTTTTATTTTTAGACTTTAGTTCCAATATTATGAATCAGCTCATCTTCATCTCTAATTGATAATATCTCGTTAACAACTCCGCCCTGTATCTTCCGTAAATAGACTTTTCCGGAATCCACATCAAATATAATTTTCCGGGTATAATTATCCCCTACATCGGAAGCAACGATCGGTATATCTTCAATCTCCATGAATAATTTAGCAACTCTTACATTATCCGAAGGGATAAGACTTTTTTTCCCGCTCATATTCAGAAATTTAATTATATTTCCACCGCCGAATATCTTTGCAGTAAGATTGTTTCTTAAGGCTCCCTTATTTATCACTTCAGAAACAATTTTATTTATAGCTGTAATTCCATATCTGGCATTATCATCGCTGAAGATATCAGTTGTACTGATCTTTCCCGGAAGCATAAAATGATTCATACCTCCGATTTTATTTACCTGATCATGAAGTACCACCGAAACACATGATCCAAGAAGAGTGCCGATAAGCTCATCTTTACCGGTTACATAATATTCACCGGGATAAATAATATTCAGGTTTTTCCCTAGTTTATGTCTTACATTGACATGCACCTTATGTTAAACCACCTTTCTATAAATTGTTCTTCCGGCTAAAGAGAATTTATCTGTTATACTGGTTATGTTTTCAGAATGCCCGATAAGCAGATACCCATCATCTTCAAGATAACTATGATATTTCTCAAATAATTTTTTCTGAGTCTCCCTATCGAAATATATTATAACATTTCTGCAGAATATAATATCGAATTTTTTCTTCATGGGATATTCATCCTGAAGAAGATTAAGTCTTCTGAAATAAACGGCCTTTTTTAGCTCATCATTTACTCTGTAGAACTCACCTTTGAAGGAACTATTATGTTGGAAATATTTTTTCAGATATTTCGGATCGACATCTGAAAGATGATCTGCAGCATAATTTCCATCCTGTGCCTTATCCAGAACCTGTGTATCAATATCTGTTGCGAGGATCAGAAACTCGGGCGGTATTTTTCCGTTAAAATATTCAAAAAGTGTAATTGCAATTGTATAAGGCTCTTCACCGGTAGAACATCCGGCACTCCAGATTCTCAGCTCTTTCTCTCTTTTTTTTTCAAAATCCGGAAGAATCACACTCTTCATATATTCAAAATGGTCATTCTCACGAAAGAAATCGGTTTTATTCGTCGTTATTGAATTGATAAAATTAATTTTTTCATCTTCATAATTTGCGATCAGATATTCGTAATATTCGGTAAAATTATCGAGCTTCAAATCTCTAAGACGTTTAATAAGGCGGGACTGCATAAGAATTTTTTTTACATCAGCAAGTTTGATACCTGCTTCTTTATAAATAATATCTCTTAGTTTGTTAAAATCATTATCGCTGAGGTTATAATTATTTATCATTATTATCCCTAATCAAATAGTAATATCTTACCTGTTTTATTTCTATTCCGGAACTCATCTTCAACATACTCTTTTTCTAGAGATATAAATTCAGAAAAATCCTCGTTATTCTGCAGGATTTTACGGTAGACCGTTCCATCTGCAGGAGAAAAATAAAGCTTTCTCCTGAAGTTGCCGCCTAAATCTTTTTTTTCAACCGGTATTTTCTCAAAGGCAAAATACTCTGTAACAAATTTAATATTATTTTCAGAAGAGGATATCAGACCTGAGTTGGAATTCCCGGAATACCCGGCCCCAAAAATCTTAGCCTTCATGTGATGCCTGTCGCAGCCGAGCTTTACCATGTCAGCCATCAAGTACTCCATATTCAGAATTCCGATTCTGGATATATCATCTTTCAGTATCCCCTCGGTAACAGCAGTTCCCGGAACTACAAAATTGATCATTCCGCCGGTCTTTTTTAAATAATCAAAAAGACAAACCACAAGACAAGAACCTGCGATTGTCCCTATATAACAATCATCGTTAGACGCAAAATGATCACCCGGATATAATAAATATAGAACTTTACCGGTTCTGTTATTCTGACTCCTCAGCATGATTCCTTAAGATGTTCACTATCTAAAAATGTATCCACATCAAGAAGAATAATAAGAGATTCCCCCGCCATCCCTACACCTTCAATAGCACTGGTGTCAACCCTGGCAGAAAAATTAATATTGGTTTTGATATCCGAAACGGGAAAACTTACAACATCGGACACTGCATCAGCTATCATACCGATAAGTCTCCCTTTAACTTCAACAATAAGTATTACAGTGAACGAATCATATTCTTTCATGGGGAGATTAAACTTTTTCCTCATGTCAATAACGGGAACTACAGCCCCTCTGAGATTGATTACACCTTTTATAAAAGACAGAGCTTTAGGGACATGGGTTATTTCAACCATTTCATTGATCGATTGAACTTTTATAACTGAAACACCATATGTTTCCTCTCCCACTAAAAAAGTAACATACTGTTTCTCTTCTTCATTCCTGTTTACATCCGCCGATTTGATTGTATTATTTTCGTACATGGCTATTTCACAAACCTTTTTACAACATTAATCAGATCTTCCGCCTGGAAAGGCTTAATAATCCACCCCGATGCCCCGGCTTCTTTTCCCTTCTGAATTATATCCTTTTCTGCCTCTGTGGTTAATACAACAACCGGAGTAAACTTATCCACCTTTCTGAACTCTGTAATGAATTCTATACCGTTAAGCACGGGCATATTTATATCACTTAAACAGAGAACAATTTCATCTCCTCCGCTTTTTATCGCACTTATTTTATCGAGCGCATCCTGACCATTCTCCGCCTGCTTAATCATAAAACCGAGTTGTTTTAAAGCAAGTTCAACACTTACCCTTATTGTCGGCGAATCATCAATTACCATTATATACTTACTCATTTACATCTCCCCCTCTAATAATTACTGTAGTTTTATACCGGCTAATTTTAAAAGTTTTCTTAATTCAGGAGAAACTCCTACCAAACGGATAGACTTATCAAGATCTTTTACTTTTTTCTCCGCCGATAAAATCACCTGAGCGGCGGAAGAATCTATTCGTACAGAGTCTGAAAAATCCAGAACAACCTGGCTGCTGTTCTCAACCTCTTCCCTCAGCGCGAAATAGAAGCTATTGACATTCTTTACGCTTACCTCTTTATCAACTTTCATATATCATTCCCTTCAATTATTTTTAATCTCTTCCACCAGTCCGTGTATATCAACAATCAGCGCGACTTTACCATCACCTAAAATCGTCGCTCCGGAAATTGACCTGCTTGTAGTAATAAAATTATCTATACTTTTTATTACAATCTGCTGCTGACCGATGAGATCATCTATCATAATACCAACTCTCTCTCCATTCGATTCAACAATTACAATAAGAGCTTCCCAGGGATTCACAATACCTGCATCAATCCCGAAAAGAACGTTAAGCCTGATAAGAGAAATATACTCCCCTCTGACCAGTATAACTTCCCCTTTCCCTTCCACTGTACGATAATCATCTTTTTTCACCTGAATAGTTTCGATTACTGAAAGCAGCGGAATAATAAGAACAGAGGTTCCCACTTTAACGAGCATACCTTCAATTATAGCAAGAGTAAGAGGAAGTTTGATTCTGATAAGAGTACCCTCGCCCTCTTTACTTTTAACTTCAACTGTACCCCGGAGCTCTTCGACATTTGTCTTGACGACATCCATACCCACACCACGCCCGGACAGATCCCCGACCTGTTCCGAGGTTGAGAACCCCGGGCTGAAAATAAGTGAGAGAATTTTATCTTTCGAATTTTCATCTTCA
>JBBRFT010000279.1:0-4575 GCA_038241375.1 Spirochaetota bacterium | reverse complement strand
ACTGTGAGGAATTTCGATGATCTCATGGATGACGCCGATGAGAGGGGCCTCGTTATTAAACCAAAATCTTTAATTGTAAGAGATCCTGAAAAATTCCCCGGAGGAAAGAACATCGACCCGCAATATTTTTATTCCGATTTTTTTACTCTCCAGTGGCATATTACACAGGCCTGTGATCTGCACTGCAGACACTGCTATGACCGTACAATAAGGTCTCAGCCGGATCTTGCCGGCGGGTATAAAATAATTGAGGAGTTCCGGGATTTTTGCGACCGGAGAAACGTGAGGGGACAGATATCTTTCACGGGAGGGAACCCGATGCTCCACAGCAATTTCTATGATTTTTACAGAGAGGCCGGGGACAAAGGCATTTACAGAACAATACTCGGGAATCCCAGTCCGAGGGCGGATGTTGAAAAAATACTTGAGATAGGTCAGCCCGAATTCTTTCAGATAAGTGTGGAGGGTCTTGAAGAGCATAACGACTATATTCGTGGTGAAGGTCATTTCAAAAGGTCCCTGCAGTTTCTTGATCTGTTGAAAGAGCTCGGTGTATATTCCATGGTAATGCTGACTCTGACACGTGACAATATAGACCAGGTGCTTCCGTTGGCAGAAATTCTCCGCGGCAGGACCGACCGTTTCAATTTTAACAGACTTGCTTTATTCGGAGAGGGCGCAAATCTTGTTCTTCCAGAAAAGGATGGCTATCAGAAATTTCTTGAGAGATATGATGAAGCCACTCTCGAAAATCCTATTATGGGAGTGAAGGATAGCCTGATAAACATCATAAAGAAAAGGTCAGGAAAGGAGCTTTTCGGCGGATGCGCGAGTCACGGCTGCGGAGCGGCTTTCAACTTCGTTTCACTTCTCCCTGACGGGGAGATTCACGCCTGCAGAAAGATGCCTTCGCTCATAGGGAATTTAAATAGTGAAAGTCTGGCATCAATATATGATTCAGCTCTTGCCGGCCGCTACAGACTCGGCACTTCGGCATGCACTGACTGTGAAATCAGACCAGTCTGCGGCGGCTGTCCCGCCGTTACTCTGAGCTGCGGACTGGATATCTTCACAGATAAAGATCCTATGTGCTTCCTCGACTAACAGAAAAATCTTTTATTTTTAGTAGAGAATGTATGCTATTTTTACACCCTCATAGATGAATCTTATGTTTTATCAGCATCATACATTTTTGATCTGAGATAATACTTATCTTTTGCTTACCTATATAACTCTCTTCATAGATCTTCGTAATTATGTCTTAATATAATGAAATGGATACCGAGCAGGAGGAGAACCGACTCGGTTAGAGCCGCGGTATCCCGGAGATCCACCGCATGACTTCAACAGCTCTGTCTTAATACTCATAAGATTCGTCTCTATCCTTCGCTTTATGCGCAATACTTCGGTCTTGAAATGAACCCTGCCATCCGATATGAAAAACTCTTGTTAAATTAAACGTACTATTTAAATATTATATAAAACATGGGGATATTTGAAGGTAGTTAATGAGATTTGAATGGGACGAGAATAATAATAAATAAAACTTTAAGAATCATGGAATATCATTTGAAGAAGCCGTATTTGTATTTTCGGATAAAGATGCGATGTCAAAACTGGTAAATAAAGTTTTATCCAAGGATAGAGAATTGCTTGATGTCGTAAAGTAAATTGTTGCAGTTAACACTATCAGCTATCCAGAAGATTTCTCATCTTGCCATTTCCGGTGTACAATCCTTCGTTCGATAGCGACTCTGCTTCCTTTCTTTCTGAACACCACCAGACTTTTGAAGGGGGTAGCGTTTCGTGACATTCTGCGGTTGCGTGATAAAATATCGAAGTAATTTATTAATGAATAGATAATGTTTGAGTATTTCTCGTCTATAAATAATTATTTTTATCTGACATTAAATATTAATTTTAATAAGTGGCGTATAGCATGAATGAAAAAGCCCTGATCAAATCAGGGCTTAATGCGCTCCTGGTAGGAGTCGAACCTACGACGCACGGATTCGAAGCCACTAAACATATGTGTTGTATTTATATGTCGTACATTATTGCAATGAATGTGCATAAAATTGCGATAAATTGCTTTACAAACAGATTTAAATGACTATAAAACACGGTAAAATGCGTGTTGCGTTGCGATAGAATTACTGCATTTACAAAACTTGTCCCATATTTGTCCCACGAAAAGCGTTATGTGTTATGCGAAAAAATAATTTTTGCATACTAATTTTAAATCAAATGAGGAATCTATGAACGAAGAAAAAGTAAAAAATATCATGTCAAAGTTTAACGGAAAAGAGATGGAGGAGATTGCTATTACAATAAAGAATAGACTTGAAAAAGTTTATCCGGTAGCTTTTAAAAACTGTAAATATCTTATATCTCATAAAATAATACTCTTTAAATTTACCAAAGGTGGTGAGTATGAGATTAGGGTACCGTCGGTATTTACAGCGAATAATAAGTCCACTTTCTGGATAGCACTTGTAAAGATTGAAGTACCAGCTAAATTTGAAAGGAATGGGATCTGTACTGAACTGATGAGAACACTAGAAGAAATTGCATTCAATCACCCGGATCTTAGTGGAGTAGTGCTTGAGTCTATTGGGACAGAGAAGATGCTGTCATTGGCTTTGAAGCTTGGGTATCAGAAGGATCAGAGAATGGCTGATGAGAATGACGGTTTCTTTCTTAATTATTTCAAATTGTTTGAATCAGAACATTGATAATAACTGATTGATTGTATAATGATTCCGGGAATTCTCATATATAATATGTGGATTTCCGGAGTTATAAATCTTCAGAAGTCTTCATTCTATTATATTGGTATAAGCAATCTAAAAAAGAAATTACTCTCAGGAGTTTATGCATTTCTAATAGTTACTTTCAATCATACACAATATGGCAGAATACACTGATAATCATCTTCTAAATCCCTTATGATAATAAAGTCTTCTGATAAAGATGATTGGAAAATCTCAAGATAATCAACTGAGTATTCATTATTCTCGCCTCTATATAACAATATAGGCCCTTTTAAAACCGGTTACCTTTCATATTTATTATAAATTGTCTCACCATTTCTGTTTGAAAGAAGTTTGTTGTTTGTGGTAATAAGAATATATCTATATCCGTCTACACCTGATTCTTCGATAAACGTATCAATAAAGTTATCAAAAAAATCATTTATAATTAAATTGAAACTTTCCATCGACTGTTTAATATTGATAACATCAATTAAAATAGCTTTATCATCTTTAACGGTTTTTACAGAAAGCAATGAAACATAACCGATCCATTCGTTATTCATATAGATCTTATAAAATGAAGATGCCGGATCAGCTAATTGAGAATTAAGACCTTCAGAACAGTCACTGCCTGCAACAAAGCGTAGTGACAGACTACTGTCTTTACAAGATTCAAACCTAAGAAGGCACATGCTGTGATGTAAAACATAATATTTCAAAATAAATGAAGCACGTTTTCTCCATGGTGAAGCATTAAAATAATTAACAATGATATTGCTGAAATATTTTATTGATGCAGTTTTACGTGGAATAAAAACATCTTCAAACTCAGAATTTATTTTTAGAGATGATGAAGCGTCATTGTTTATCCCGGCGTTTATATTATTATAAGAAGATCCGATTTTAATTAACTTCCTGAAAAAATTTTCATTGTAATCCCATTTTTCAATATCCATTGACGTAAAGGGAAACTCTCTACTTTCATTACCCATACCTTTTTTAATATTTTCAATAAAAACATTAAAGTGATTTATATTTATAAATGGTTTATAGTAATCATTGAAATCGAAAGATGAAATTCTTTGAAGATATATTACTGTATTTAAAAATTCAGGGGAATCTTTATTAGTTTGATTTATATTTAAATTGGTGATATTAAATAATAATATCAGCTTTTCAATTAGTTCTTTTGTACGTGGCTGAAAGTTATTCATATTAAGTTGAATCAGTTCTGCTATTATTTTATGCAGACCATCATCACCTGACGATAAAAGACTGGCAAGTTTATCCTTCACCGATCTCCTATATGGTAGTCTCTCAATACTATCTATTATATTAACCGGATGATGGTTCATATATAATAATTCTGATATGCAATTTTCCGCTTCCCTGATCAATCTATAATCTATGTAGGAGCAAGCCGCAGGACATTTGAAATCAATCATATAAAAAGGAGGGGGCAATATATCCAAATCCTCAGTATCGTTAATAATTTTCATCAATTGATTTTTTGATACTGAAGAATCCAGCTGTAAATCCTTTAAAATTTTCTCTAATGTTGACATATCCATTGTTATTATTTCTCTTTTTGTATTAGATAACGACTTTAAATCGTAAACAGGTCATTGTTATGCAATAAAGCCTGTTACATTAGAAAGACGTAAAAGGAATAATAATAATCGGGATTTTTTTACTTGAATTAAATTTGGTGAAAAAACATAATAAATTAAGTTAATGATAGTGATAACATTTTAGGACTTTTGAAGCCGGGTACATTGGTAGCCTCCTTAACCACAGGGATATTATTGTTCTAGCATAG
>JBBRFT010000278.1:0-4612 GCA_038241375.1 Spirochaetota bacterium | reverse complement strand
GCCCCCCGCACCCACGGAGGGGGACTTTTAAGTGCTTTGCCCCCTCCGGGGTTGCGGGGGCTGTTCAGGGGACTGACTTTTTATTACTACGCTTATTCTGTCTTAAATCTTCAGTTCTAATAATCTATATTTTTTACTCTAATTTCTCTTTCTCTACAAGCCGGTATCCGTTTATAAAGGCAAGACCGTCCATGCGCTTTTTGTTTTCAGGCTGGATTTCCAGAATTTCAATTACACCGCTGCCGGTTCCGGCGAGAAGGCGTTTTTTGTGATATTTAAGCAGCTCGCCGGGCATAAGTTCTATCTCTTCATCTTTAAACAGGAGTGTTTCCCATATCTTTATATTCATTCCCCTGAAAGTGGTCCATGTCGCGGGCTTGGGATTCAGTCCCCGCACAAGATTATGTATGTCAGAGGAGTTTCTGCTCCATTTGATATGCGCCGTCTCACGGTCGATCTTTGCACAGTGGGTTGCCAGGCTGTGATTTTGATGGATAAGCGTATCTCTCCCTCTGGAAAGAATCTCCATTGATTTAAGGACAAGCTCCTCACCGATGGGCATTACAAGCTCGTAAAGTTCGCCTGTTGTTATTGTATCGCTTAGCTGAATTTTCTCCTGAAGTACAACATCTCCGGCATCAAGCTCTTCGTTGATCATCTGAACTGTTACGCCTGTTTCGCTCTCACCATTGATAACAGCCCACTCAACGGGAGCGGCTCCTCTGTAAAGAGGGAGAAGCGACGGATGGAGATTTATCGTGCCGAATTGCGGGAGATCAAATATTGCCCGGGGGATAAGCTTCCCATAGGCGACTACAACGAAGATGTCGGCTTTATATTTTTTAAGTTCTTCAAGGAATTCCGGATTTTTCAAACTCTTCGGCTGCAGTACCGGTATATCCTCGCAGGCCGCAAGTTCCTTGGAGGAACAGTGGTGAATCTGCATGTTACGTCCGCACCTCTTGTCTTCAGGCGCTACAAGGAATACAACTTCGTGTTCCCTGCACAATCTCTTAAGTATGTGGGACGCTATGTCCGGTGTTCCGAAAAATCCTACTTTCATATTACCGCTATTTTAACAGATTTAAGCCCCCTTACAGGGGGTTTGGGCGGCCAAAAAGACCGCAGTACAAATCAAAACCGTTTAACCAAAGCTATAAAGATACCTATATGTAATTGTTCATAAACCGGCTAAGATAGAATTTAAAACTAATATCTTCACCGTATAGTTTTTCATCAAATAGCTTTCTATATAATACCGGCAAATCCCCCGGCCTATGGGCCACCCCCTTTATTTAAGGGGGATGTTGAGCGATGCGAAACGGGGGGATTTCAAGTTTATTAGTACTTGCTACTACTGTTTATTCAGCTTCTTGATCTTTTTAAGTTCCGCGCGGAATTCGTCTTTGATAAATTTATCAATTCTATCTATAAAGAGTATCCCATCCAGATGATCCACTTCATGCTGCAGAACCCTTGCCATAAGTCCCGAGGTTTCAAACTCGACCACATCCCCCTTTACGGAAACCCCTTTTATGAGTATCTCCGCCGGACGGACGACATCAGCAAGCAGCCGCGGCACAGAGAGGCACCCCTCTTCGTAAGGCTCAAGATTATCTGAAAATGCTTTTATTTCAGGATTAATCAGAGCGAGCTTACCACCGCCTTCCTCCCCTGTATCAACAACAATAATGCGTTTCCCGACATCTATCTGGGGAGCGGCAAGACCGATTCCCCTCTCCTTGTACATTATATCAAACAGCTCGCTCACAAGAGCCGCGATTTCACCATCGACATTATCAACTCTCTCCGCCACTGATGCCAGAGTTTCGTTTCCGTAATAAACCAGACTATGAGACATGACTAACCTCAACTAATTAAAATTTGAATCCTTTTCAAGTCCCTTCTCTGCTCTGAGAAGATCCTCCTCTGTGTCCACCTCGTACCAGCCGAAACCGGAGAGATCACAGATTTTCGGAGAATTTTCACCATCTTCAGCCATATACTGAAGCACATTTTCAACAACGGCTTTTTCACCGACTCTCTCAATTGTCTTCTCAACAGAAGCCCTGTAATATTTTTCACAGGCTTTATCAACATATGTCATTCCGATATAGCCGCAGTCGAAATTTTCCAGCTGCTTGCTTATCGACTGAATTTTCATCTTATCATCGCGGAGTTTCACCTTCATGTCGTCATCGCTTAAACTCCGGTCGAAGTCACACATCCCAGTGATACCCGACATGGACTCTTTCATCTTCTGAAACATTACCGGAGGATAAATATGATCCACATTTGTTATAAGAAATGAATCGTCACTGAACTCATTAAGAGCGGTAACCAGTGTGTAAATATTCCCTTTGAGATAATTTTTATTCTCGATTACTCTTACATTTTTAATGCTGCGCGCGGCGATATGATCCCGTAGATCTTCGTAACAGAACCCCCCCACGACAATAATCTCGTCGAAAAAATCTTTATCGAGAAAATCAAGGAGATAATCGATTAGTTTTCTACCTCTAACCGGAACCATACCTTTGGTTCTGGCCTTTGTTATTTCACCCAGTCTGCTCCCTGTTCCTGCTGCAAGTACTATAGCTTTCATATGTATAATAGTTCCTTTATAGATTCAATAGTTACAATATCATCGCGTATTTTCAGGAAATCGCTTCTCTTGAATGTACCGCAAATCCCTATAAAATTTAAGCCGTAATTAAAGGCTTTTTCCGCGTCTTTCAGAGAATCCCCTACAAAAGTAATTTCTTCTTTCTCGAGGTTAAACTTCTCTCTGACATAATCGAAATGCGCCGGACCCTTTTCAAAACCCTGACGAAAACCGAGAATTATATCAAATTCGAGTTTTTCCACTGCTACAAACCTGTCAATAAGTTCCTGAAAATTATTCGAAGCAATCCCTACAATAGCACCTTGAGCCCGAAGCATATTAATAGTATCCTTCACCTCTGTTGTAAAGAATGAACTAAAAAAACCTTCGATTTTGGTCTCTTCGAATATCCTGGCTTTTTCAGGATTTGCCGGGTCGCCGGGTGTGATAATTTCGAGTTGCTGAAAGAATGGATTACCTGAAGTTTCAAGGTATCTCTCCCTTGCTTTATCGACGGAGATTTCAGGATTAAACTGATGTATAACCTTAGCCGCAATATCGGCAAAACCTGACATAGTGTCTACAAGTGTTCCGTCAAAATCAAAAAGATACGCCTTAGTTCGTGCCATAATTAAATTAAATACCCCTGATTAAAATATACAATCAGTATAAAAAAATAAAAGATTTCGTCAAGTAGAAAGTTTCTGTAAGATTTATCCGGCTTTACGAAATAAACTGCTTGTATTTTTTTCAAAATTTTATAAATTTAATTATATCTATAAAGCAGGAGTTTCTGATACCGGAAATCAGCAGATTCTATGGAATTATAATCAGAATATTTACGGATGATCATACACCACCACATTTTCACTGTAGCCCCCTAAATCCCCCGGAGGGGGACTTCAAAAATTAGAATTAAATTTATACAATTAATTTCATTCTTATTTCAGCTAAAACATAATCAATATTATCAGTTACATCTTCATTCTTAAATCGCATTGTTAGTATTCCAATACTTTCGAGATATTTATCCCTATATTCATCATAATCCTGTCTGGATTTATTAACATCCCCATCAATTTCAATTGCAAGTTTCTTTTCATGACAATAAAAATCAAGAATATACCTGCTTATTGGATGCTGAATTCTAAATCTATAACCGTCTATTTTTTTAGTTTTTAATTTTTCCCATAAAATTTTCTCCGCGGGTGTCAAAGTAACCCGCATTTTTCTTGCGAGCTCAATAATATATTTCGGTGATCTTATTTTTGAATTCATAATTTTATTATAAACAATGAACGTTTCTTTGTAAAGCAATCTTTGAAGTCCCCCTCCGGGGGATTTAGGGGGCGTTGAAATGTGGGTAATGATTAGTTCCGTTACGGGGGTGGCCATAGGCCGGGGGATTTACCTGTATTATACAGAAACTATTTGATGAAAATTAATCCGATATCAGAGTAAACATTTTTTTTTCTTGTAAAATTTTTATTGTACTTAATGTAATATTGTATTAACCTTATACAATATTAAAAATCCGCATTTGAACATTTTATAATAATTTTGAGGCAGATTCACGGTAAATCTTAAACATCACTTATATTTATTCAGGAGAATAAAATGAAGAAGTATATATTCGCCATTGCAATTATCCTTTTTTCAACATCACTTTTTTCGATAGAAGTTGATATCGACGAAATATCAAAAGCGAAACGTGTAAATTTTACAAACTTTTCAGGCAGGGGGAGCAAAAGCGAATCCGTCAGTGAAATTAAATCCATAGGATACAGATTATCCTATCAGGTTAAAAACGGAAAACCGGAAACACTATACAAATTTCATATGAAATATTCGGTTATTCGCGCGCTTTCGGCATCGGATAAAGAAAAGTTTTCCGCTGATATTCTTTTTATCGATAGAGATGCACGGGTTGACCATATCCGCAATGTAAGAAGAATAATCTCGGCCTATCTTGAAGGGATGTACGGATATACAGAAAAAGAGGCAGAC
>JBBRFT010000277.1:0-4652 GCA_038241375.1 Spirochaetota bacterium | reverse complement strand
GTACAATGGGATAATCGCGGCAATATCCGTACCCGCCGTATACCTGCATTGCTGTGGAGGCAATGTCCAGACCTTTATCAGTACATCCCGCTTTTAATATAGGAGTAAGTATTTCAACAAGAGCGTTAGCCTCTTTTTTATCATCTTCATTATTAGAACCTCTGATGATGTCGAACTGATTATACATAAGATTGATAAGAACTCTCTGTCCTTCAAGGTGAGATTTCATATACAGAAGCATTCTTTTTACATCTGGATGATTGGCAATTGGAATACCAGGTGCATCCGGATTCAGCATTTGAGTAACATCACATCCCTGTATTCTGTTTTTAGCATATGTTACGGAATGCATATATGCGGCAGATGCGTTTGCCTGCCCCATGAGTGCTGTACCCATACGAGCCATGTTCATCATTTTGAACATAATCTTCATACCCTGACGTTCTTCACCAAGAAGATATCCTACACAGTTTCCACTGTCGCCGAAAGCAAGCTGCGATGTAGCCTGACCGTGGATACCCATTTTGTGTTCAATACCTGTACAGGTTACGTCATTCCACTCGCCCATTGATCCGTCTTTATTAACAAGGAATTTAGGGACGATGAAGATGGATATACCTTTAGTACCTTTAGGATCACCTTCAATTCTTGCAAGAACAGGATGTATCATATTAGCGTAGTAATCATTTTCGCCGCCTGAAATAAATATCTTCTGGCCTGAAATTTTGTAAGTACCGTCAGCTTGTTTAACCGCTTTTGTTTTAAGAGCTCCAACATCAGATCCCGCTTCAGGTTCTGTAAGACACATAGATCCGCCCCACTCTCCTGTAAGGATTTTCGCTCCATACATTTCCCACTGCTCATGTGTGCCGTATTCTTCGACAAGTTCCATAGCTCCATGAGAAAGTCCCGGATACATGAAGAGTGAATAGTTGGCAGCTGTGATAAATTCCATAGAAGCCATAGCTATAGAGAATGGCATTCCCATCCCGCCGATTTCAGGATTGTCATATATTGAACCAAAACCAGCTTCAAAATATGCATCCAATGCAGCCTTAAAAGTCGGTGGTAATGTAACAGCTTTTGTTGAAGGATCCCATTTTGCAGGATTTTTGTCCCCATCATCTGCTGTCGGATAGAGTACATCATAAGAGATCTGCTCAGCAAGATCTAGTGTAGCATCGAATGTGTCGTGATCAAAATCAGCATATGCTTCGAATTTGGTCAGTTTGTCAACATCGAGAAGCTCGAATAAAACAAATTTTACATCCCTTGTATCAACTAATGGATTAAGCATGCTTGCCCCCTTGTTTATTTTTATTAGTAAGTCAAGATGGATTCCGGAGGTCCAGGATCTCGTCCCCCTCAATCACAGGCCTTTCCGCCACATCAATCATTACTTAAACTTGCACATTCATTTTGTGAGAAATTGTATTGTTTTTGATCTTAAAACCGGCATTTTACGACTTAATAGATATATTTTATACCCATATTTACCATGTCAAGTCTTTTGTTATCTTACAAGGGGGGTAATGTTATATTATTTAACTAATAGTTAAATAATATAACATTTTGCTGTTTTATAGAGGTTTCCCAAGCATAAGTTTCAATAAGTTTACTATCATTTTTTTCTTTCCCGCTCTTCTCTTTAAAATAGTCAGATATAGAAGTTCTATATTCATTGGCGGTTTTGTTTTCTTCTTTTTTCTTTTTAATGTTACTGCTTCTTTATTGCACTTTGTAACACATAATCCGCAGCCTATACATCTGTTTAGATCAATTACAACACTGTTTTTATCAATTCTGTTAATTGCGTCCATCTGACAGCGTTTTATACATAGACCGCATCCTGTGCATTTTTCATGATCGATTTCGGCATAATAGTTAGTCGCAAAGAGCTCTGCAGGTTTTTCAAATTTTTTAGCACTAGTTAACACTCCGCAGCAGCAGCCGCAACACAAACAGATGCAAAAGGCCTGCTGTGAATTTCCCGGCTGCAGAACAAGCCCTTTATCTTCGGCTTTATCCAGTAGTTCCAGACATTCAACTTTAGTAATAATTCTCCCTCTGCCTCTATCGAGGTAATTCCCTTCACCGAAGAAAATACATAGCTCAATATCATCTCCCACAACTTTACATTTTTCGCCGAGTATAGCCTCACCCTGCTTGCAGACACAGTTTGCAACACCTATTATCTCTTTAGTTTTCTTTACATATTCGCGCATATTATCGTATGTATCTATTTTATGCTCGGGTACAATCGCCTTCATGTGCGGGCTGGTCCGAAGCTGAGGGAGAAGAGTTCTGAAAAACTCATTCATAAAACTTTCGTCATAATATCTGTGAAGCAGATGCATAAGCTCCGGAGTAAGATCATCCACATGAAATTCAAACATCCCAATAGCAAGAAATGCAAGGGCATAAGCATGGGGCGATTTAGTGCTTCGCCGGATTGTACCTTTCATATAAAGTCCATTGAGCAATGACCTCAGATCTTGCGACGAGATATCAACACCAAACTTTTTTTTGTATCTTCTTTTAATTCTCCATACTGGAGATGTAGTAAGCCCCAAAGATAAAGCGGCCTTTGCCTCCTCGGTATTAAAAAAATATTTCAGCAGCTCAAGTTCAACCCCCGACTCAGTAGCCGGATATCCGACGGGGAGTTTATCAAGATGAAGCTGAAGTTCCCGGTAGAGATTATGTTCATTTATCATTGATATGATTCCTTTGCTATAATTATTGCAACACATACAGATATTAAATTAAACGCTAAACCACGCAAGACTTAATCCGGACAATTCTTGCTAAAATAAACACCCGGTAACAAATTATTTTCGAGGGTGCAAAGCTCTGCGCCCCAGAAATAAATTGATAATTAAACATTTGTTTGCTATATATTTGTTGACATAAATTCGCGAATCAATATCCTGCATATACACGGAGGTAACTACATGAAAAATTACAAAATAGCCGCTGAAGTATATTCTAGAGTTTCAGGTTATTTCAGGCCTGTGGCACAGTGGAACAACGGGAAAAAAGAGGAATTCAGCAATAGAACCATGCTACAATTCGATGAAGATAAAATCTGCACGCCTGATGTAAAGATAAAAAAATAAATCGCTACCTTTGCCATTGTCAACTAGATATAAAATTAAAGTTGACAATGAGCCTATCCATAGTTAACCGGTGTTTATGGATAAAAAACAGATTATACTTGAATTGCTTTATGAAAATACTGGAAGCTGGCTGTCCGGTGAAGAGATCAGCCGTAAGCTCGGCATAAGCCGAACTGCAGTTTGGAAACATATTAATCTTCTTCGCGATTCAGGATACAATATTGAATCCTCCAGCGGACATGGGCATAAACTGATATCACGACATGATTCCTTTACCGAATTTGAAATTAAAAGAATTCTCAAAAGTAATATTTTCGGATTACAGGAAATTCATATATTTAATAAAACCGATTCTACGAATATACAGGCATTCAAACTTGCAGCAAATGGTGCTCCCGAGGGCTCAATTGTTATTGCTGAGAGCCAGACAAGTGGTAAAGGGAGACTTGGACGCAAATGGGAGTCCCCTTCAGATAAAAATCTATATATATCAATAATTGTCCGTCCGCAGATCCCTACTCTATCAGCACCAAGATTAACATTAGTTGCAGCTGTAGCACTTTCTGAAACTTTCGATTTTATTGGCGCACCAGAACATAGAATCAAATGGCCCAATGACATACTTTTTAAGGATAAAAAAATTTCAGGTATACTAACGGAAATGAAAGGTGATTGCGATAATATAGATTTTATAATTATAGGTGTAGGTGTAAATCTTAATTCTGCATCGGACGAGTATCCCGATGAAATCAAAAATTCAACGGTATCACTTAAAGAGATAACAGGTAGAGAAATCAACAGACTCGACTTTCTAAATCTCTTTCTGATGAATTTTGAAAAAAACTATTTAGATTTTCTACAGGGCCATTTCCCGGCAATACTTGAAAGATGGATAAAGAAATCCGCCATAATAAACCAGAAGATAAAAGTTACGGATCATAATAAAATAATTACCGGCACAGTAACTGAAGTTACAGATGATGGTAGTCTTATAGTAACTACAGATGACGGCACATGTCTGGTTAATTCGGGAGATATAAATTATCTGCAAGAGACATTATTATGAACTTCGGAATTGCAACAGGTTTTCTCTTAATAATGCTTATTATAGGAATTTTTAAAAGGGGTAAATCTCCGGATATAATTAATTATTACGTAAGCGGCAGATCTAAATCTGTATTTGCTGTTTCCGGATCTTTAGTCGCAACAGCTATAGGAGGTTCTGCAACTTTAGGTCTGGCAGGTATTGCATATTCTAAAGGAGTCCCTTCCGTCTGGTGGCTTTTCAGCGGATCAGTAGCTCTTGTTCTTCTTGGGATTTTCTGGGCCGGGAAAGTCCGCGAGTATGAAGTTTTTACTCTTCCCGAGGTTCTAGAGAAGCAATACGGTCATCAATCTGTTAAAATAGTATCATCGCTGATAATCGTTATTGCCTGGACCGGAATCATTGCAGCACAGATGATTTCAGCCGGCAAAATCATGGATCTTGCTCTCCCGGGGCATTATAAACTTTTCGTAACTCTCTGTGCCGTA
>JBBRFT010000276.1:0-4671 GCA_038241375.1 Spirochaetota bacterium | reverse complement strand
GTCTTCACGGGAGCACACCATTCAGCAATTATAGCATCACAGATATATTTATCCACTACACCTTTAATTGTTGTTATGCAGTGAACCATACTGGTCATGTACTGATTTAAAAAATCAACAACCTCTTTCGGCTCAAGAATTTCCGCAATCTTTGTAAATGAACGGATGTCCGAGAAAAAGACAACAACATCTTTTTTCTCTCCTCCAAGTTTAATGTCATTGTTCATAACAAGTTCCGCGATCTCTTTATTAACAAATTTACCAAAAGCGGCTTTTATATTTCTCCGTTCAGCAAGCC
Organism: Spirochaetota bacterium; assembly: GCA_038241375.1. Classification (GTDB taxonomy): domain Bacteria; phylum Spirochaetota; class UBA4802; order UBA4802; family UBA5550; genus WRGT01. Next base: position 4,373 of record JBBRFT010000276.1, on the reverse strand, counting down.
CATGCGCCATATCTTTAAAAGAGTCAGTCAATTCTCCAATTTCATCACGTGAAACAGATTTGATTTCAATATCATAATGCCCCTTCTGAATCTGACGGGAAGCATTTCTCAATTTCATAATTGGATTGCTCAAAGAACGGGAAAAGAAAAAAACTGCAATCAGCGATGCTGACAGTACAAAGCCAGTGATCCAGATTACTATTCTCTGAATCCTGTATACCATTGAAAAGGCTATATCCTCCTGTATATATGATATAACCGCCGCATCTGAAGATCCGACCCTGTGATACGCTCCAAGGAATCTCACGCCGTTTTCATCTTTATATGCTATCTGGGCATTCGGATTAGGATTGGTCATCATCATTTTTATTACAGGCATTGAGGCAAAATTAGTTTTAGACTTAACAAGACTTCTATCACGATGGGCGATGAGATCACCATTACCTGATACTATAAAACTTTTGATTAAAGTTCCGGTGCTGATTGATTCGAGAATTTTATTCATGGAATAAAAAACTACAACGATTAAGTTACTTGTCTCAGGATCATACGGAAAAGATATTCCTATTACCGGCTCATTAAAGTAGACCGAGGGATTAAAAACTACATCCTCTTTCGAAAATGAGCGTGAGATTGTATCATACTCTGCCTTGATAACAGAATTAAAATCCGGTTTAATCCCTTTACTCTGAAAAAAAGTACTATTCTGTATAAACCGGAGAGAGTATGTTTTGCCCTTTTCCATCACCCCAATAAAAATCATATCCGGATCTCTGGAAAACATCAGCTCTGTAAAAGCTCTTGAACCGGCCTTATCACTGCCTGCGCCTCCACGAAGATTTATCGCGGCCAATTTAGCTTTTTCAGTAATAGATGATAAGTCAGTCTGTACTTTTTTTGATATCAGAGATGAATAATTGAGTGTATCCTCCCTGGCGCGGAATTTATTATCCGTCCTGAAAAAATATGTCGCGGTAACCGTAACAGCAAGAAGCGAAGCAAGAACTATAATAGAAATCATCAGAATCAGTTTAAAACTTATCGGAATAAACGTTTTTTTCTTTCCGGAAGAACCCTCTACCTGATTCATATAAAATTCCACAATGATGCTGATACTATTACAAATGAAGCTTTATAATCATAAAATAATTCCATATACCCTCTTCCTTCATAAAACAACGCACAAAAACTTAAGAATTAACAATTACTTTGACTTCCCTTTAACGTTAATCTTAAAAGCCGATTCATCTGAGTCATTATTCTGAAATGTAATATTTGCCACAGCATTATTCTTTTTAACCGGTGGAGAGAATGTTATACTGAATGCCGCAGTCAAGCCAGGCGTAATAGTGCAGGGAACAAAATTTGTCGTAAAAAATGAGGCTTCATCACCGCCGATAACCGAACCGGTTATAACAAGATCCGCCGAACCAATATTATACATGACAAAATTTAACGTTGAACTTCCGCCATGGTGGATAGACCCAAAATTGATAGTAGATGAGCCGCTGACCAGAATAATTCCGCCTTTTGTTATCTGTATTTCAGGAGATGAAGCGACAAGAGAAGTCCCTGTCAGGTTTATAAGGAATAATGATTCATCACTGTCATCACTCGCTACTGTTACAACAGCATTTTTAATCCCGACTGTTGAAGGTGTAAAGTCAACCGTAAATGAAGTATTCGCCCCCGGTACTCTTGTTATTGGAGCAGGATTAACCGATATATTATACGCTCCGCAATCCGGGCCGGAGAGAGTGATTGAGGTAATATTCAGATTCCCCGAGCCATTATTATTAATGGTAAATACTGCAGATTTTAATCCGAGATTGTTAACTCCGCCGTAATCATATGCATCTCCAGAATTAACCTCTATGAGAGGGGATAGAATTGAAATCTCCGGAACAAACGCTGCAGCTGTTGTAAAAGACCATGTAAAATCTGAAGACATCGATTCATCCACCAAACTTTTAATCCCCGTAGTGAGAGTCACATTATAAAGAGTGGCAGTTGCAAAATCTGCTGTGGGATTAAATATAACCGTATTAAGCTCTGAGTCATAGGTAAAACTCCCGGCCAACGGCCCGGGACTTATATTAAAAGATGAGGCTGTTACAGATGACATATCAATAATATTATCAAATTTAACTCTGAAATCGCTGTTGACCGCTATATTAGACGTACTAATTCCAGGATAAACTGACAGTATATTAAGATATTCCAGTGTGTCCTCCCCCCCTGCGTTATAATCTTCCAATATTTTGAAAACATTTTCGTTAGAGCAGTTCGAAATTGCAATACTTGCGATAAGGATTGCCAGTAATACTTTTAGCCGGTATAATCTCCCGGTCCGGGCAAAAGTTGAAAAAATCAATTTTTTAAATATTTTTACTAAGCGTTTCATATGCCCCCCTTCTTATTAAAATAAGTTTATTACTCTTAATAAGTTCTAATTTTAACGTTTATATATTATTATTAACACTATTATAGATAAAAACAATAAAATATTGAATTTTAAGCTTAGTTTGACCAATTTTATCGGAAATAATTCTTCTTCAGGTGTTAATTCAAGGGATTTGACAAATTGAATATTTATAAATTACACGATACCATATTTAACAAAATCAGACTGGCCATTCTGTCTTTTTTTTAACTCGAACAGACGATTCAGGAAATTGAACATGCTGGTATTGATTAAAGTAAAAGGGGGAAAGAGAAACTTTTCCTTTCCGGTTTAGACAAAGAACTTATCACACCCGTCAGGGGAATAATATCAGCAGCTTGTGAAGTCAACGAGATCCGAGAGAATCTTAAAAAAACTTTACTATAGTGTGTTTGATATTTGACTTTTACTAAAGTTAATTCTATATTAAATTTAAATTTCGGATTAAAATGAGTATGTCCCATGACCTGCAAATTGTTTATCTATACTCTCTGAAAGTTTAACGTAAAGTCCTGTATCAAAAATTTCAAACTGGAGATTTACTATGACAGTAAAAGTAAAATGTGTAAACTGCGGAACCCAGGTACACGAATTCACCGCAGAGTGTCCTAATTGTAAAAAGCCTGTAGCGAATAGAGACGCGCCCATCAATGTTACAGAACCCCCATGGAAGATGAAGAAAATAGATTACGGAAAGAAGTTTCCGATAATACCGGTTTTGATTATTATTTTTGTCGGAATTGCTGCGGCATTATATTTTTTTATGAAGTAAGCTCCATAAAACAGAATGAATCTCTGCCTGTGCGAGAATAGCTAAAGCAGCTAAATCATTCTTGAACTGCTATAACGAAAAAATTTCCTGCTTTTTAATTCAGGAAATTCCGTTATAATCCAGAGAGTTTATGTAAAACTTTTCTGTAGAAGAAAAGACCCAACCTGTAACTATAGCATTTTACGAATGAAATAATACATATTCTCTCATCGTATATCGATTTATACAAAAAATTAGATTTCTCACCTGAAGAACTAAAGAAGGTTCGAAATGACAGAAGACGTTTCCCTTGTCATTTCGAACGTATGTGAGAAATCATAAATTTACTGTTTGTTGAGATTGAGAGGTTAATTATCAGTTATAATAATAAATCTCAATTCTTTTCACCTTGCCTTTAAGCCCAATAGACTTTTCGACAACAAGACTATCCTTAATTTTTATTGAGTTATCATCAAGAGCTAATTCCAATAAAAATACGATCTGTTTTTTTACATCACCTACTGATGTTTTCATATCGTCCGGAGCAAAAGATACTCCGCTATTCTCATTCACTTTTATTATAAACTTAGGATATATAACCAAAAGTTCATCAATAGACATCCCCGGGTATAAACCACTCTTTGTCTCGAATTTAGAATTATAAATTATTAACCACTTAACTATTTTTAGAGTACCATAACTTTTATCAGAAAATGCCAATATCAGCCTTTCATCCTTATAAAGAGACACAACACCTTGATCATCCTTTTCGATTTTATCGTATTTAAAAAATGATAAAAATTCATCAAAGCTCATTCCAAGTTTAGCAGGCCCAAGAGAATCTTTTGATATAAAATATTTCACGGGATCTTCATCATCAATAAAGCCACCAAAGACCCAACCTTTTTTGCCAGACCATTCAACTGAATACCAACGATCAGTTCTATTGCTAATCGTCTCATCATTCAAAGTTTTTTGGAATGTTTTCATTTTTGACCGATAAGGGAGCAGAGCAATTTTTTCTGAAGAAGAAGAGGGTTCTGATCTCAAGATTAACCCTTTTTTTGTAAGAACATACATATCACTAGAAATATCAATAAACTGATTTTGAGTTTGCTGTTTTTCTTTACACCCGGTAATGGAGATAAGAAGAATTAAACTAGATATGAATAATTGTTT
>JBBRFT010000275.1:0-4775 GCA_038241375.1 Spirochaetota bacterium | reverse complement strand
TGAGCATCCATAATCCCAGACCATCCCAGTCCTCATTCATGTAATACCCCAACACTGGGGATGAGTAAGGCATAGAAGCGCTCGCCGCGGGGATAATTGCAAGAATGAATAGTGTATCATAAAATGATGTTTGATTAAATTCTATTTCGTTTTTTCGAGTTTTGTATCAATAACTTATTGAATTACTCTCTTTTTTAAAATCCAGACGTATAAAATACTGATTATTTTCAATGTTAATTGTTCCTGGCGAAACAACTCCCTCCGTAATTTCAACGTCCCCGGCACTTCGTATAAAATTGTTTTCATCTGATGAATAAATACTGTATCTGCCTGTGGTTTTGTAATTATCGGAGAGTATTAACCGGTTGTCTTCTTTTTTGATTTTAACCGGAACCTGAAAGATTTTTAATGTTTTCGCGAGGAATTCAGCAGCATGCTCTTCACTTATAAGGCTGAATTCTCTTGAACTGATGGATACGTCCATGGGAATTTTAATTTCGTATCTGTTTATTATTCTCTGATTAAATGGGATTTTAATTCCGTAAGCTTGAAGTCTTATTACTATTGATTTCTGATAGTCTGTTACCGCACCGGATATTATAAGGTTAATATCCGCATCATCGGCAAATTTAAGAATACATTTCTCTTCAGTGCAGTTGAATCTGGTCAGTTCCCGGTTTATTACTTCCGGCTGTATGACAGAAAAAGTATTGTTCTTCAGTATCTCAAGAATATGTTTTTCCATTACCAGCGCAAGAGTTGCAGCCCGTTCAGTGTTCGATGAAATACCTGATACCCCGGCTAATGGAGCAGCATTGAGAGCTCCGGCCAGGTTTAACAATAGTATGATAAGGAATAGTTTATTTTTCATTTTTTATATCTAAATCAGCTGTGGAGTATATTTCTCATTATGGGAAATATACTCTTTAATGTCTGATGTAGTGATTTGTGAAGATAGTATGCGGTGTGTCAAATAAAAAAGATAATTACATATATGTTCTGAAAATTGCGGCAAGTTTACCCATAATTAAAACATCGTCACATTCGATGGGCTTATAAGCTGCATTCCTCGGCATGAGCCTGATTGAGTCTGATGTCTTTTGTAGAACTTTAAGAGTGGCTTCATCATCGATAAGAGCTGCAACAATTTCACCATTCTCGGCGATATTCTGCTTTTTTATAACTGCAATATCTCCATCAAAAATTCCCCCTTCAATCATGGAATCACCTCTGACTGTAAGAGCAAAATAATCGCCTTTACTGAACATCTCTTGAGGGAACGAAAGATAATCTTCGATGTTTTCCTCGGCAAGTATAGGGGAACCTGCTGCGATTCTTCCCAGAAGAGGGATACTTATTCCGGAACTTTTAATTTCATTTTCATCATCAATAATAACTATTGCACGGGATTTGTTATGTTCTGTTCTGATAAATCCTTTTTTTTCAATAGCTTTCATATGATCATATGCACCTTTAACAGTTATACCGAATTTATCCCCAATCTCTCTAACTGTCGGGGGGAATCCGGAATCAATAATTGCTTCTTTAATAAAATTCAATATAAGCTGCTGTTTATCTGTTAAATCTTTTGCCATTTTGTACCTTCCATTGAAACTAAACATAATAATAGCATACATTTGTTTTATGTCAAGTATTAATGAATAAAATTAGTTTATTTGATGTTTTTTAAAATTAAAAATTATTTGTTTCATTCTGCATAATGGATGGAGTCCGGGAATTTCTTATGTAACTGCTTAAAAAACAGCGGTAAATTTATCTCCGCCGAGCCTTCGGCGCGGCGGAGATAAAATGTTACCGGTTTGTAGCAGTTACTTTTTTATTTTATATATTAAAATATATCTTGAGGAATTTTCATTATAATGATTTATATTGATAAATGAATAAGCTGGATTTTCGTATTTTTTTAATTAAATGAGAGGTGTATTATGTTTAAGCCGGAGAATTTTGACAGTAAAGTAATTGATATGAAAAAATTTACGTCTCTTATAAAACCTGGGAATAAAATTTTTCTTACAAGCGGACCTGCAATTCCTGCACTTGCGGCTAAAGAGATAGCAACTTCTGAAAGTCTGAGAAACTACGATCTTGAGATAATACAGCTTTTTTCTACAGGCAATTTTTTTAATGATGAATCTTGTGAGATTCAGAATTATAGACGAAAGACATTCAGAAGCGGAGAGACTGCCGTAGAAGATGTTTGTAATTCGAAAGAGGATTTTATTCCTGCTAATCTTGTAGAGATACCCTACATATTTGCAACAAAGGCAATAGAGATAGATATAGCAATTATAACCACCTCGCCCCCTGATAAGAGGGGTTTTATGAGCCTTGGAGTTGCCATTGATGTTGCAGATACAGTAATTAAAAACGCGGCAATTGTTATTGCTGAGGTTAATCCTAATATGCCTGTTACCTACGGCGAAACATCGATTCATATAGATCAGGTTAATCATGTTCTTCTGAGTAACGAGACTCTTCTAGAGAGAGAGCGGGTGGCTTATGATGGTGTTCAGGACCTTATCGGCTGGCATGTGAGCAACCTTATTCAGGATGGCTCAACTGTTGTTCTGCATGTAGGTAGAATTTTTGATGCTATTGCAGTTCATCTTATGTCGAAGAGAAATCTTGGAATACTTACGAATGTTGTCTCGGACTGGATAATTGATCTCGTTGAAGCAGGAGCTGTTTCTGTTGACAGAAAGAGAGAGTGGGGCGGACAGATATCGACCAGCTACTGTTACGGATCAAGAGAGCTTTACGATTATGTTGATCATAACCAGCTGTTCGGATTTTATCCTATTGCAAAGCTTGCAAATCCTCTCAGCATAAAAAATATTTCAAAACTGATAAGTATTATGAATGTGGAGAAGATAGATATAACGGCAGCAAAGGTGTTGGTCTTTGCGGGTGATGATCTTCTTTCCGGTTACGAGAGTAAATTCAATTTTGCTGCGGGTACGGCGTTCTCGGGTAGCGGTAAGGTTATTTTTGCGCTGAAGTCTATGGGGCAGGATGGTGAGAGCAATATCGTAATCATACATGACAGAGATAATGACAGAATCAGATCAACACTCAGTACCGCAAGGTATGTTGTTACTGAATATGGTGTCGCGTCTTTATTCGGGAAGTCTAACAGAGAGAGGGCTTTGTCTCTTATTGAGATTGCTCATCCCGATCATAGAGAGGCTCTGTTCAATAAAGCGAAGGAGCTCGGTTATCTCTACCCCGATCAGATTTACAGGTCCATATCGTCTAATTATCCGATTAAAATTGAAACTGTAAAAACTTTTAAAGACGGGCTTGAGCTTAAGATAAGACCTATCAGAGCATCCGATGAGGATATGATGAGAAGGCTGTTTTACAAGTTCTCAGATGAATCCAAATATTACAGATATTTTACTCACGTAAAGGTAATGCCGCACAAAAATATGCAGAAGTACCTGAGTGTGGATTATGAAAAAATTATGGCCATTGTGGCGGTACTTCAGCAGGGTAATACTGAGAGAATAGTCGCAGAGGCAAGATATGCCGCGTTTCCGAGCGGTGAGGCCTATGAGATGGCATTTCTTGTCGACGAGGAGTTTCAGGGGAAGGGGCTTGCCACGTTTCTGGCAAATTTCCTGATAAAAATTGCAAAGGATAGAGGAATAAAAAAACTTACAGCTTCAGTTCTTGCACAGAATCAGAAGATGCTTTCGGTATTTGAAAAACTTACGGTAACTCCTGAAAAGCATTATGAAGGTGATACTATTGAGCTTGAATTTAATTTGCAGGATTAATCTGTGGATTTATTATCGATCAGAGAGTCTATATGCAGTATTGACTTTCTGACAAGATAAAAAACAAAAACGGCATTTAAACCATCAGATATTGGTGCAGAAATCCAGACCCCGTTCAGGCCGAATATCCGGGGCATGAACCAGAGTAGCGGCAGGAGGAACAGCACCTGACGGGTAAGGGTCATCATAGTTGCCAGGTAAACTTTTCCAGTGGATTGGAAATAATTGCTTGCCACCACCTGGAATCCCACGGCAGGGAGCATGAGCATATAAATTCTCATAGCAGGAACACCTTTAATAATCAGTTCACTGTTATTGTTAAACATAAGGATTATCCAGTACGGAAAAATCTCACCTGTAATGAACGCAATAATTGAAAGTAATGTAGCATATTTAATGGTGAGCATCAATGTTTCTTTTACTCTTTCGTAATTTCCCGCGCTGAAATTATATCCCAGTATAGGTTGTGCCGCCATATTAATTGCGATTACGGACATTATGAAAAGTGTTGCTACACTGTTGATAATCCCCATAACCGCAACGGAGATATCACCTCCGTATTTAATCAGCTGAGTGTTGAATACTCCCTGTACAACACTGTTCGCAATCTGCATTATGAATGGTGCCATGCCCGATGCTATAATTCCCGTTACAATTACTCTGTCCGGGATCATGTTGCGGAGATGAAGATGTATTACAGATCTTGATCCCCTGAAATGAGATATTACAAAAACAGCCAGAGCAAACTGGGCGATTACAGTACCGAGAGCCGCACCTTTAACACCCATTCCAAAAGCGAATATAAAAACAGCATCGAGTACTATATTTATTGAGATACTGATCAGCATGGAATACATAGCAATCTTCGCATTACCTTCAGAACGGATTGAAGAATTGAGTCCGTAACCTGTAATGGCAAATACAGTTCCCAGAAGAATTATATCGAGGTAGTCGTTGGCATAACCGATCGTCTCA
>JBBRFT010000274.1:0-4803 GCA_038241375.1 Spirochaetota bacterium | reverse complement strand
TATGCCTCTGTAATCTTTAATATATCGCTCTTATTCATTTTTGTCTGCTCTGAAAACGGATTTAGATTTCACCTATTCACTTTTTTATCCCGATATATGTAAAGAAAGATTTATGGACCACTCCAAAAACTCCGCTGGTAGTGCATTACAAACTAATGTTAAAATTCTCCCTTCGACCTCTTAGATATGTGAAAATGGAGTAATCTTTAATTAAATATAAAAAAATTATGTAAAAAAAACTTGTATTGAAATTATAGTTATTTTTAATTACTGTGATTTAATATTATTAATTGTTCAAAAAATCTGAAAAAATGATAAATCAGTCCGATTTTCAGATAAATTACTAAATACGCTGCAGGGAAAACATGAAAACAGAGACAAAACTGATCCGAAAAACATACAAAATCATCTACAAAAATACAACCATTAAGAATAAAATAATCTATGGTACTGTAGCCATTATATTTATTACAACTATCATCGGCACAATCCTTTCGATGAAAGACATCAAAGAGGTGGCAAAAGAGGGTCTTATCCAGCATGTTAGGGCCGTTAAAGCTATGGGAGAGGCTGTCCTGCAACAGACATCTCTGAACTGGGAAAACGGCATGTTTGACATTACTGCAATTAAAAAAAATGTAGATAACAAAGATTATTCGATTATCCCCATTGTATCAACTTTCAATGCGATAAAAAAGGCAGGGGAGAGTACAATCTTTAAGTTCAGGACACCCGTTATAAATCCTAGAAATCAGGCTAACATAGCCGGAGAAGAAGATATTAAAATTTTTGAAAAACTAAAAAATGAAAATCTCGATGAATACTATTTTGTAGACAGTAAAACTGATCAGCTCCACTACTATCAGACTTTACGCATGGCTGACCAGTGCATTAAATGTCATGGAGATCCTGCAACCTCGGAAAAATTATGGGGGAACAAGGACGGCCTCGATTTTACAGGGAAAAAAATGGAAGGCTACAAAGTCGGAGATTTTTATGGAGCAATGGTTCTAAGCTATCAGATAGATGCCCTCTCTCCAAATCTCGCTAGAGACCTTATCATAAACAATATATTATATTTCCTGATATACCTTGCAGGTATTGCTATGATCATTTTCATTGTAAAAAAAGCACTCAGCCCGCTTGATGAGGTCGCAATAGCTCTTGAAGAGATGGGTCATGGAGAGGGAGACCTTACACAGAAAATTGCCATCACGACACACGATGAAGTTGGGAATGTAGCCGGATTATTAAATAAACTCATCGAGCAGCTGGGAGGTATGATCAGAACAATAAAGAGCAGCTCCGATCATATCGCGCATTCATCAATCGAAATGACAAACTCCAGCGGTTCACTGGCAAGCGTTGCCCAGGATCAGGCGGCATCAATCGAAGAGACATCTTCAGCCATGGAAGAGATAAAAGCCACCATAGACTCTGTATTTGATACAACTAAAGCGCAAGCTGCAAGAGCCGGTGACAATAAAATACTCATGGAACATCTCTCTGACTCAATTAATCAGATCAACAAAACTGCACAGAATGCAAGCCGCATGGCCGATGATACCTACAAATATGCAATTGACGGTGAACAGGTTTTAGGACAGACCGTTGAAGGGATGAAAGCGATAAATGAAAGCTCCAGCAGGATTACTGATTTCGTTTCTATAATCAACGATATATCTGACCAGATTAATCTTCTCTCGCTAAACGCCAGTATCGAAGCTGCAAGAGCCGGTGATCACGGGAAAGGATTTGCAGTTGTCGCCGAGGAGATTGCAAAACTTGCTGAGCAGACAGCAGGAAGTACAGGCGAGATCAAAAAGCTTATTCTCGAATCTAATAATAAAGTTGAAATGGGATCACAGCTTGTCGCAAAGACTGCAGAATCATTACGTCTTATCATCACCAATGTTAAAAAAACAGCTGAACTCATGGAGCAGATTGCAAAATCATCAGTTGAACTTGATGCAAACAGCAAAAAAGCAGCCGGAAACGCAAAAGAGGTCAACAGAATGTCGGAAGAGATCTCTACCATGATGCAGGAACAAAGCGTAAGCAGCAACGAAATCATCAAAGCAATAGACAGGATAAACGATGTGACACAGAGTGTTGCAAGCGGATCTGAGGAACTTGCTGCAAGTTCGGAAGAGTTATCATCTCAGTCTGAACTGCTGAATAATCTTGTTAATAAATTTAAAATAGAATAGAGATCGGCCCCACTGCCGATAGCCTAATCATTACCCGCATCTTGCCTTCAGCCCCCTAAATCCCCCGGAGGGGGACTTTGAATATCTGAAAGTGCAGGAATAACAACAATACGTTTTAAAATGAAGGTCTGATCAGCAATATAGATTATGTTTTATTTGAAATTAAAAAATATTTAATTTAATTCATATCCTGATATTCTTTGAAGTCCCCCTCCGGGGGATTTAGGGGGCTGTTAAGATGTGGGTAATGGTTAGCCCTATATTGGGGGAGAGAGAAAGAAAATTGTATTTAATTACCCCAGAAGATGTCCGTCGAGATGGAGAAGTTGAAAACACTTTAGTATATATTCATTATAGTTTACAATACGAAGTAAGCGCCCCCCCATTGAGAGCTTGGTCCGGAATCTCACTATTGCTGATAAAAACATCGAGTCAACACCCTCGAGGTGTGTCATATCAAAGACCAGATCCCTATGGTCATTTTTTATGAAAAGATCTATATGTTCTTCAAAAATTTTAATATGAGGAAATATATCATTTTCTTTTATCAGATAAATAATTTCATTTTCAGTTTCTAGTATATCAAACATAATCTCATCACAATTATTAAATTTTAAATTGAACAATCGACTCGTTTAAAAAAACTCTGAACATTATAGCAATTGATACATATATCATATCATAAAGCAAGACATCCGCTGACATGTCAGCGGATGTCCATAAAAAAAGAACAAAAAATATAAATTTCAGGATTTATCAATGATTTTCTTTAAATATTATAGTATAAATCCATGAAAACCCATAAAGTCCCGCTTGTTTTATATATCTACCAAAGTCAGTTTAAACCTTCTGCCGTTTTCAACATAATGCTTTGCACCAGCTTCAATTATTTTTAGCTCGGTTTCGGTAATTTCACGAACAATTTTCCCGGGAGACCCCATTACTACTGATCCGTCAGGTATAACCATTTTTGATTTTATAAGCGCATTTGCGCCTATAAGGCAGTTTTTCCCTATCACGGCTTCATCCAGAACTACTGAATTAATCCCGATGAGCGAATAATCACCGATAGTACAGCCGTGAAGCATTGCAAGATGTCCAACCGTTACACCTTTCCCTATAACCAGCTTGTTCCAGGCCTCCGCATGGAGTACGCATCCATCCTGAACATTGCTTTCGTCGCCGATAATAATTGTACTTGTATCGGCTCGTATGACTGCATTAAACCATACACTCGCACCATCCCCGATTACAACATCCCCTATTACATGGGCACTTCCAGCAATATAGTAATCTTCACTTTTAAAAGAAACCCGTTTATCACCAAGATTGTATATCATATTTCCTCCGTATTTCTAATGTTTTGCCAGTTTATAAACAGGCACTTGACTGAGATTCTAAAACTCTGATAATCAGGCAGAATGCGTTAAAAAAAATCGATCATAAAACATGCTGAATAAAAAAAAGTGGACATCACAAAGTGCTTTCAGTTTAGTTAAAATTGGTAAATAAAAATGAATAAATACGATATACTGCACGAGATTTTTCACAGAGCAGGGACTGAGAAGTTTATGACGCTATATGAACTTGAAACAGAAACCGGACTTTCAGGTGCTGCACTCCGTCCCATGCTTGAAGACCTCAAAGAAGAAAATCTTCTTCATGAACATCCCGAGGGACTCCAGATCTCCGAGAACGGATTATACTTCAGTAAAAGCCGCTGGGCTTAATTTTATTTAATGAGAGGTTAATATGCCGGTTGAATGGCTGTCACAGGACAAATGCAAAAAGATGCTTGGACATCAGATCTATGGAAGACTTGCCACTTCAGGAAAAGATAATGTTCCCTATATCACTCCTGTAAATTACGCATATCTGAATGATGCGATTTATATACACTGCGCCTTTAAGGGTAGAAAGCTCGACAACATAGCGATTAATCCCCTTGTATGTTTTGAGATCAGTGCGCCGGGCAATCTTTACATTGCAGAAAAAGCATGCGGTTTCAGTATGAGATACTGGTCAATATTGACGGAAGGAAAAGCTGAGATAATCACTTCCATCGAAGAGAAGAGAGAAGCACTGGACGCAATTATGAGAAAATACGGCGGACAGTTTGAATATACCGATCCGACAGATGAAGATCTTGAAAGAGTAAACGTTCTGAAGATAAACATCGAAAGCATCAGCGGGAAGATGGGGATTGACCCTCAGTAGAAATAACGGGCTTAACTCAGCGATGAGTAAAGCCTCCCCCCTCTTCTGAAAACTTCTATATCTCTTTTAAAAATTGAACTGAAAATATTATTTTCGATAGCACCGTCAACGGTTCCGTTGAAAAAACATTCCCCGTTATCTATAACGAATATTCTGCTGAAAACCGGGATTATCTCCTCAACGTGATGAGTTACGTATATCAATGAATGGTCACGCACCTGCATCAGTTTTGTAATTGATTCGAGAAATTCCTCTCTTGCTCCGATGTCAAGACCGGTTGAGGGCTCATCGAGTATCAGTATATCGGGATCGTTTATAAGTGCACGAAGCATGAGCACCTTCTGTTTCTCCCCATCAGAGAGATGTCCGATAATAT
>JBBRFT010000273.1:0-4815 GCA_038241375.1 Spirochaetota bacterium | reverse complement strand
TGAATGATATACGGACTGATATTCTGTATATTAATTCATATCAATCCGTGGTAATACTTTTTATCACAGCTTTTCTGATTGTCTTTCTGTTTCAGAATACTCTGGAGAAATACCATATCTACAATAAAATAATGTTTATATGGCTCCCCTTTGCACTCTTTACATTTTCGGTGAAACTGACACTGACAATTGCCTACCACAGAATCAAAAATAAGAATAAAATTTTATGGAGAAAGCTTTTTTATTTCACAACGTTCATGTCTGGGCTTGTATTCGGTTCTTATCTGTATTTTATTCAGTCTATAGATAATCAGATATATATTTTTTTTACAGTTCTTCTTCTTGGAGCTTTATCATCGGGATCTGTAAGTACTCACTCAACAAGTATTACTGCTTTTACAATTTTCAACACTTTCTCCCTCTTCCCCTATGCTCTATATTTTATTATTTTTCTGAAAAATGATTATACTGTCGCAGGCGTACTGATAATTCTTTTTCTTATTACAATCTACATAACAGCGTACAGAATTAATAAAATACTTACTAAATCCCTGAATCTTTCCATTGAAAATGATGCCATAATTGAAAAACTGAGCCAGTCCGAAGAGAAATTTTCAAAATCATTTTATTCAGGCATTGCACCAATGGCTATGCTCCGTTTCGATAACGCGCGTTTTATTGATGTAAACGATGCCTTAATGAATCTTATAAAGTATAAAAGGGATGAGATCATAGGAAAAACGCCTTACGACCTTGAGCTGTATCATAAAACTGAAGATGCAATAGATATTATTGCGGAAGCATCAAAAAAAGGGCGTATTGTAAACCGGGAGATAACCCTAACTACAAGTGACGGGCAGAAACGGCATTGCCTTACAACAATTGAAAACTTTAAACTGAACGATTCAGTAATTGCACTTGTAATGCTTCAGGATTTTACGGAGAGAATTGAACACGAAAAACAACTCAAATTCGAAAAAGACAGAGCAGAGACGGCGGCAGGGGCCAAAACAAAATTCCTCGCGGCAATGAGCCATGAGATACGAACTCCAATGAACTCAATACTCGGTATGACGAATCTCGCAATGCTTAGTGATAACAGTGAAGAGAGAAAAGAATACCTTAAAGTAGTAAGAGATTCAGGCAATTACCTTATGGTACTGATTAATGATATCCTGGATATGTCTAAAATAGAAGCAGGTCGGGTTGAAATAGATCTTATTGATATAGATCTAAGTAAACTGATAACCAGCGTCTTCCGTTCAATGGAACTCCTTGTGTTGAGCAAAAAACTTACTATCACAAAAAGTATAGACCCCGAGGTTCCGGAGTACATCAAGTCAGCACCTGAAAGACTGCGTCAGATACTTATTAATCTCATAGGTAATGCAATGAAGTTTACACCGGTGGGGGGAATTACAATCAACGTTTCTCTTTCCGACGGTACCGGATATATACATGATAATGACATTAAACAATTTATAGAATTTTCAGTAACCGACACCGGAATTGGAATCCCGGCAGATAAACATGAAATAATATTTGAAAGTTTTACTCAGGCCGACGCATCAACATTCCGGAAATTCGGAGGAACAGGTCTTGGTCTTTCAATATGCAGACAGATAAGCAGACTAATGAAGGGAGACATAAAAGTTGTCAGTGAGCCGGGTAAAGGGAGCACTTTCAGTTTTATTGTCCCGCTAATCGCCGGCGTAAAACCATGTTCTGAAGATATCGAAAGCTACGGCGCTCAGGAACAGCGGGCAATAGAAAAGATTCTTATTGCCGAAGATAATATAATGAACCAGAAGCTGATTCAAGCATACATGAAAAAACTCAACCGGAATTATGTAATTGTTGAAAACGGGAACGAAGTTATCGAAAAGCTGCAATCTGAAAAGTTCGACATGGTATTGATGGATCTGGAGATGCCTGAACTTGACGGATACGAAGCTATGAAAAAAATCAGAAATGGTGAAGCAGGAGAAAACAACACCCATATCATCATCTACGCAATGAGTGCACATATTCTTAAGGAGACAATCAACAAATGCATCGATGACGGATTCAGCGGATATATAACCAAGCCTCTCGATTTAAAGAAGCTGCGTGATATATTCTGAAAATAAATAGAAGTTTCCAATAAAATAAATTATTAAATTCAATAAATCATGCCTTTCTGAACTTAATGATAAACTTTGTAATGCCGACTCTGACATCCATTAAAGCGTATGCGGAGTATTGTCAATCTGCTCAAAAAACTTACCAGCCTCTACTGCCCTACACTCTTCATAAAAAAGTTCAAAGGCTATTTCAACGGCAGAGAGGATTACAAAATCGCCGGAATTTTTAACCACATAACCATACTTTTTGATATGCTTCACTTTTTCAATCATGTCTCCAGCAGTGTGAGAGGTAACAAAGACAATAGGAATATTTCTTATTTTAAGAATTCTTTCAGCAATTTCGGAACCGCTGATTCCATTACCAAGATCCAGATCAAGCAGAACCATATGACAATCTAAACCTGACTGAAGCAGTTCAAAAACCTCTTCACCGGAACCTGCAGTGACTGCATTATAACCATTTTTTTTAAAAAAAGAAGCCTCTGCCATTGCAATAATTCTGTCATCATCGACTATAAGAATCGTTTTACCCCGAAAATCCATCAAAATATCCTATTATCTTAACTTAATTTAAACTTTGAAACAAGAGTGAATAATTGAAGAGCAAGGTCTCTTATCTGTTCATCGGTTATTGAAGAATTATTAATAAGCTCCCTGTTACGCGTTGTTGAGTTTCGAATATTTTCTATGGATTTACTTATCTCCGATATACCGGCAGACTGCTCCCGTGATGTAGCATTTATCTCGGCAATCTGCTTTGAAATATTCTGAGTATAATCGGTAATTGTATTTAAACATCCCGCGGTCTTTAAAACAAATTCGTTGCTTTTCAGAATCTTCTGCACTATATCATTGATAAGAAGCTGTACCTCTTTTGCTGACGCTGAACTTCTCTGAGCCAGATTTCTCACTTCATTTGCGACAACTGCAAATCCTCTACCGTGTTCTCCGGCACGGGCAGACTCTACTGCCGCATTAAGAGCAAGAAGATTTGTCTGAAATGCGATATCATTTACAACTCCGATAATATCCTTTATCTTCGCGCTGCTGGTTATAACCTCATCCATCGCCGAGAGAGTTTCGCTCACAGCATTATCTCCATTAAGTACCGCATCAACAGTAGATCTGGAGTTTACCTCTGTTTTCTGCGCGTTTTCTTCATTTGTATTAACTGTTGCGGTAAGCTCTTCTATTGAAGCGAATGTGTTCCCCAGTGAATCAATCTGTTCATCAGTAAGAATTATTATTTTTTTATTTCCACTGGTAATTTCATCAATTTTATTCACAACTGTGGATGTTGAATTTTTTATTCCGGAAAGAATACTCTCCAGTTTATCTGTTGTTTTATTCAGCTGATCAAATAATTCTCTATGGCCTGAAGTATGAGAGAGATCAACCCTGTATGTAAAATCATTGTTATAAAGAGAGTTTATATACTCTCCGAGATAATTGAGCGGTTTTACAAAATTATTAAAATTTTTACTCCCTGCAATAAGAGCAAGACCCAGTCCTGCAAAGATAAGCGCTAATGCCAGCTTTAAAAACTGACTCGTATCAATTCCGACAAATAAACCTACCGGATATATACATAAAACAAGAAGTATCTCCACTCTAATAATTGTTGTTAAAAGATATTTCCTCTTTGATATAATATTACTTTTGTTTTTCATACTCTCTTCTTTCCATTTTAAAATTGATCTATTAAGGTCAGACATTAGCAATTTAACTATTTTTAAGGTCTTACGGTATATTTTTTTCAACAATTCAGCGTAAACTTGCATTAAAATTACCGGCAAAAGCAGAGACTATATCCGGTAATCACCTATTTCCAGCACAGTGTGAAGAATAAGCAACCACGAAAATAATTTGCCACCTCTTACACTTAAAACAAACGTAATATTTTTTACTTGACTCTATTCTACACATATATATATATAATATATACACAATTAAAGTTCCAGTGTTTAAACTTTGATCATTGTTTCCGGAGTATATTTGTAACCATCTGGAAAATATTACTTAACTCATAAGTTGAACTTAATTTAACCGATAAAAAACTTTTCTAAATAAAATATAAGCAGGGATTATGCAGCTTGCAAGAACGTCTGAGCTTTCCGGTCAAGTAATCAGGGGTGAGCCGATCAAACTCACATTTCATTACAACAACAGAGATATTAACAGATTCCTCAACTCACTCTTTACCAAAATTCTGTCTCATGCTGACATGCTTTATCTTCAGGGGACTGTCGAAAATGTCACAAGAGAGATGATTGTAAACGCAGTTAAGGCAAATTCAAAAAGAATTCACTTTAAAAAGAGCAATCTCAATATAACAGACCCTTTCCATTACGAAGAGGGAATGTCATCATTTAAAACGTATATGACCGAGGCGATTGATCAGATCCCACTCGAACTTAAAGAGAACGGCTACAAAGTCGAACTTGTTTTAAAAAAGGAAATAAACGGATAC
This sequence comes from Spirochaetota bacterium, assembly GCA_038241375.1. Taxonomy (GTDB): domain Bacteria; phylum Spirochaetota; class UBA4802; order UBA4802; family UBA5550; genus WRGT01. Next base: position 219 of record JBBRFT010000273.1, on the reverse strand, counting down.
AGAATAATTGTAAGAAACAACGCCGGTCTTCTGCCATTTGAACAGGAGAGAATAAAACTCCGGGTCGATAAAGCAAGAGAATACAACGATTTTTCTGAAATCTATATGGATATAGCCGATGATCAGGAGGGGGAAGGACTTGGTATCCCGCTGACTATGCTTTTCCTTAAAAATTCAGGTATCGGGGACAAATCCTTCAGTATTGTATCGGACGGGAAC
>JBBRFT010000272.1:0-4868 GCA_038241375.1 Spirochaetota bacterium | reverse complement strand
TTTAACAACCTCTTCGGATGTTTTGCCGAAGGCAAAAGCTTCAGCCTGTGCAATCATATTAGCGATGAGTTTATTATGATGATCCCTGTCTCCAAGAAGAGGATTGACGAAACCAATTAAATCCGCGGGGATTATTTTAGTCCCTTGATGCAGCAGCTGATAGAAAGCATGCTGACCGTTTGTACCGGGCTCTCCCCATATCACGGGACCTGTGGAGTAATTAACCTTTTTTCCATCTCGTGTTACAGATTTGCCATTGGACTCCATATCGCCCTGCTGAAAATATGCGGAGAATCTATGCATATACTGTTCATAGGGCAAAATAGCTAAGGTTTCATATCCGAAAAAATTATTATACCATACTCCAAGTAGAGCCATGAGCACAGGGATATTCTTATCAAAAGCAGTATCCCTAAAATGATTATCCATTTCATGAAATCCGTCAAGAAACCTGATAAAATTATCATATCCGATTGATATCATTACTGAAAGACCAATGGCGGATGTTAACGAATATCGGCCTCCGACCCAGTCCCAGAATTCAAGCATATTGTCAGTATCTATTCCAAATTTCTCAACATCAGTTTTATTTGTCGAAAGAGCTATAAAATGATTTGCAACAGATTTTTCACTTCCGAAAAAATCAGTTATCCACTTCTTCGCGGTCAGAGCATTAGTCATGGTTTCCATTGTAGTAAATGTTTTCGATGCGACAATAAAAAGAGTCTCCTCAGGGTTAAGGTCAATTATCGCCTCTTTAATATGAGTAGAATCTATATTGGAAACAAATCGAACATTCAGATCTCGATTGGAGTAATACTTCAGAGCTTCACAGGCCATCACCGGACCAAGGTCTGAACCTCCAATACCTATATTTATTATATTTTTAACAGGTTTACCTGAAAAACCTTTCCATTCCGAGTTGCGGATTTTATCTGAAATACTTTTCATCCTGGCTATAACATTTAATATATCAGGCATTACATCGACTCCATCACACATGACCGGTTTACCGCTTCTGTTTCTAAGCGCGATATGAAGTACAGCTCTGTTCTCCGTACCGTTTATCTTTTCACCATTGAACATTTTTTCAATCTCATCTTTAAGATTGCACTTTTCTGCAAGTTTCAGCAGAAGATCCACCGTCTCTTCAGTTACCCTGTTCTTTGAATAATCAAAAATAAGACCGCAATCATCAACGCGAAATTTTCTTCCTCTATCGGGATCATTTTTGAATAGATCTCTCATGTGAGTAGTTTCAATCTTTTTAAAATGATCAGCTAACTGCTTCCATTCAGCAGTTTCTGTTAAATTTTCACGTTTTGCCATAGGGAACCTCTCCAATTATCAAAAATAAATTATATACGAGTTTTTCTTAAAAGTCAAGAGTAATTAATTCGATTAAACGGCATTTTCAGTCTCTACTCAAAATTCAGAGATAAAATAGCTCTCCTCCGCGCCAATTGTGCAGTGGGCAATTTTACCAACAGTTTATGAGCAGATCCCATTTTTTTAAATAAACGATGCTACATGGATAATCTGTATTTGGGGCCAGAGCCCGACTACAGTTGACTATGTCAATTTAATGGCTGATAACCGGATTAGAATTAACGGGGTCAGAGCCTGATAATAATTAAAAAAACATCGTGCTAATTATACTCTGCGATTATATAATCAGGATATTATTTTTAGTCCATAGCGGCAGATATTACTCAGGCTGCACTCAGAGCATATTGGTTTATTCTTGCAGATATCCTTTCCGTGAGCGACAATCAAAGCATGATATTCGTTGTATTTTTTTACAGACCCGTTAAACTCTTTATGAAAAAATTCCTGATAATAATTATAAGTCTCATCATGCGGAATAATATTCAGTCTTGAAAAAATTCTTTTTGTATAAGCATCAATTACAAAGATTTTTCTATTCATTGCATATAATAAAATTGAATCTGCAGTTTCAGGACCGATCCCGTTGATTTCAAGAAAACTATCCCTCAGTACCGGAGTTTTCATACTCTTCAATTTATCAAAAGTATAATTAAAACTCTTAAACCAGTTGAGAAAATTTTTTATTTTTATTGTTTTCTGATTAAAACAACCTGTTGGTCTGATGCAGGATGCAATCAATTCGCTGTCCGCTTTATGAAGTTTTCGCGGAGTTAAAATCTTATTTTTCTTTAAAGCTTCAAGTCCCTTTTCAACATTCTTCCAGGCAATATTCTGTGTAAGGATCGCCCCGATTACAATTTCAAATCTATCTTCATCATTTTTCGGAGCGCCTGTTCCATATTCACTTCTGCCGGTTAGAATGCTGAAAACAGGCCACCACCCCTGTCTTCCGTAGGCATGGGCCAGAGTAGAATATATTTTTTCAACTTTATTCATTTATTAAGCAAAATATCTTTCAATTGATTATCTGAATCAGATTCTTTTATATCCTTTTTCAATCATTCCGGCATCAAGAAAATTAGTAATGATATCCTCAACTGACAGATCAAATGTGGACTCCTCCTTCAGTTTAGGAATACGTACACTCTTTATGTAATGTTTGCACTCATCACAATAGTATGCTCTGTATATGTTGTTCTCTTCATATTCAAAAAAGCCATGTTTTGACTGATCGCTGCATCCGCAGGCGGGGCATACAAGTCTCGGGAATTCCCACTCATTTTCACATATAGAGCAGTGAAGATGCCTTTGATTCTCCTTTGACTCAACAATCTTACTCATATCCGGCAGATAGCCGCAGAAGAAACATGAACTCTCCAGCCATTCCTCTTTCCCGGGCTTAATGTCTGTTGTAATTCGCAGAGCGGTCATAAAGGGCTTAAACACATTATGTATCACAAAAATAAATTCATCAAGCGCAAGCCGGTTCTCAACACCTTTCTTTTCAAGCAATGTATAATCCTGATTCAATAGAGCTCTAAGAAAGTTATCCGCATCGGCAGTAAAATTTTTTTTCAGTTCCGAAAAATCCATTCCGGGATTTACACCGGATATAAGATCCGCAAGTCTTACCATGAGGTCAGAAAGCTGAACCTTTGTTTCTTCTTCAAGAACGATAGAATCTGTATCAAGTACAGGAAAAGTTTCTTTTTTAAAATTTTCTGAATACCGGGAAAGATCACCGCAATGAGCAGCGAACTCCTCCTGAGCAGTAAAAATCCCGGAATAAAATTTAAACAATTCCGCAGTCATGGAACCATTTTTTATAATTGAGTCTTTTTTACTTATTAAGTATTCACTATGCTTCTTCATTATTTATCTTCTTTCTTGTCATCAGATTCGCCTGATATAGCTTTTTTGAACTCTCTGATTCCGCTCCCCATATCTTTCGCAATTTTTGGAATTTTCCCTGCTCCGAAAAGTACCAGCACTATCAAAAAAATTATTACTAATTCACCCATTCCTGGCATATTCATAATTGACCCCCGATAAAATGTAATTACTACCATAAAAGTAATTACATACATAAGCAATATAAGAAGAGTTGTGTCAATAATTCTACAATTTAGCGGCTAAAAAAACGGAGATTAAAAAGTGCAGAGTATTTTGCTCTGCACTGATTGTTTAAAAAATATAATAATAAAATTTAAGTAGCAGCAACAAATCTTACACTTTTATCAAGCTGATCTTCATAAAATTTTACATTATCAATTATACGATCAATTTTTTTAACACTTTTCTTAACATTTACAATAACACCAGGATAGATTTTATTTGTTACAATTATCACCGGTTCTTTTTCAAATTTCATTTTTTCTTCAATTGTTTTTGCTTCTTCCATAATTTTTTTTAATGAAGCATTAGCTGAACCGAGATCGTTTAAAAGAAGCAGACAATTCTTCTTTTTTAATGCAGGGAGTATTTTAATATACTCCTTCGGATTTTTAAAAAGTTCTTCACCAAACTGCATTTTTATGGTAGTATTAATCTCCTCGACTCTCTCTTTAAGCATTATTACTTCAGTACGTTTTTTGGTTATTTCACTTTCCAGAATAAAATTCCTCCCAACTGTTAGAGTTGTGAGCGTTTCGGTTTGTGTTCCCACTGTATGTGCTTTTATCTCGTATAACGCAGCAACTTTCCCGCCGATTATTTTACCGGCTTTCCCTTTAACAGATATTGTATCGTAACAGACAATATCACAGTTTATAATAGAATCATCTACAATAACACTTTTGCCAGCTTCAACCTTTACATTCTGCATGAACTTCGCAGTTATACTCCCTTTAGCCACAAGTTTTACAGCCTCTTTCCCTACAACTCCAAGTTTTACAGTTATATCCCCTCCGGCCGTCAGCTGCGCATCCTCAACATCCTTATCAACAATTATATCACTGTCCGCCTGAATTTTAAATCCAGGGAGCACTGAACCTGTAACATGGACTGTTCCATTAAAAGAAATATTTCCCGAATCGAGACCAACATCTCCATTGATTACCGCAACAGGAAGTACATTTACCTTGTCATTATCTATACTGATACAGCCGTCGATAGCCGAAACATATATCGAAGGATCAAAACCTGACTGAAGAAGATTCTCCCCTTTTTTAAACCCGCCCTTATCTTCGCGGGCAGAAGAAACTTTTTCACCGAATATATCAAAACCATCTTCTGATTTAACACCGGGTATAGCCTGAAGAATTTCCTGATTTTTCTGAACCTGAATAATGGATCCTACCTCTTTATAATCCATCCTCCCGTCAGCGAGAATACGTCCAGCCTGTTTTTCAAAGCTCAGAAGAGATTCATAATACTCATCAAAACCATTTACTGGATCCCGCCCTTCGGCAACAAGAACACGTGTAAGATGGGGATTCTCCTTATCAATAGTTTCAATCTGCTTTTTAAACTTTTCACCC
>JBBRFT010000271.1:0-4912 GCA_038241375.1 Spirochaetota bacterium | reverse complement strand
GGCATCAGTTTGAAGCGAGAAATATAAAAAAGAGATACCGGGCAGTTGTTAAAGGGCGGATTGTAAATTCAGGAAGAATAGTTTCTGATATTGACGGGCGGAGTTCTGAAACTGAATTTGCTCCCGTTAGAAGTCTGCGGTCGATAAAAAATGAATATGTAACACTTGTTGATCTGTTCCCCGGGACAGGGCGGACTCATCAGCTTAGGAAGCATATGGCTGAGTCGGGGCATCCGATTATCGGGGATAAAATTTATGGTGAACCGGGTGATCTCTTTAGAGGGAAAGGTCTTTTCCTTGCCGCGGTTGAACTTACACTTGATCATCCTGCTGACGGGAAATTATTAAATTTTAAAATTGATGATCCGGAAAAGTTCGGTACATTTATGGAGAGGGAGGAGAGACGCTGGAAAAGACTTTATAATTAAGCGGCTTACTTCTGAGATACTATATCTTTTTTAAAAAATGAATAATTATTCTGGACAAATTATTCGATTTGATTATCATAGATAACAGTTTATATCTAATTATTTAATATAACCGGACTGGAGGTTTTCAATGTCAAAGGGTAAAGACACAAAAAAAGAAGAGAAGAAAAAACCTGAAAAAACTATCAAAGAAAAACGTTTAGAAAAAAAAGACAAAAAAGCTAAAAAAGAATAATTTTTCTTTATAAAAACCGTTACATAATTCTGGCAGATTTTTTTCACTCTATTCAGTTTCAGGCAGAAATAGAGTGAAAAATGCCGGGATATTCAAGCCTATTATCCTCTTTCACCAATAAAAATCATCAGTAATAAAATTAATATACTTGTAGGTTATTTCTACGGATGTTATATATTATATAGAGTAATCAATTTTAAGATTGCGGATAAATAATCTACGGCTTAATGCTGAGGAGGATTATATGGAATTTACAGCTGCGTTTGAGGCTCTGAGTATAAGGTCGGTTATAACCGCTACGGTTGTATCTTATTTTTTTATGGCGCTCTGGTATTCGCCATTTATTTTTGGAGAGAGGTGGACAAGAGAGAGTAATCTTACCGGTAGACTGCTCCGAAAGAGAAATACCTATGGTGTTTATCTGGTTACACTTTTAATGAATTTTTCAGCGGCTTTTATTCTGGGGATTTTTATTACTGCTGAGCCTACTCTTCAGCATGGTCTTATGGCTGGATTCGGCGCAGGATTTTTCTGGGTAAGTATGTTTATTTCAATAATCTATACTTTTGAGAGAAGACCTCTTGCTCTTTATTTTATAGACTGCGGGTACGCTACAATCGCATTTACTATTATGGGGGGGATTCTCGGAGGATGGAAATCCCTATTTTAAAAGATGAATATTTGTTTGTCAACCGCGGTTGCAGATTTTGTGACCGCGATTTGAGTTGATTGTAAATCAGCAGTTTTTAATCCGGATTCCGTTATTCTCCCACCTGTGCTTTTAAAGGTAAGTATCCTTGTTATTACGGCTTAAAGAAATAAAAAAATTATTGCTTTTGAATCAAGTGTAATTATTGTTTATATATGACAGGAATATATGAGTATCGATGATAAGAAAAGAAAAATTCTGGAAGATTATATGAAATCTGCCAGCCCTGATGAGAGAAAGGAGTTAAATAGGCTTCTTAAATCCCGCGAAAAAAAACCTTTAGCTGATTTAAAAACTCAAGGATTGAATATGGATGTTAATCAGCTGGCTAGAAATATGTCTAAACAGATCAATGAGCAGCTTGGTATGGCCGATATAAATATAAAAAAAATGGCTAAAGATCTTGTCGTGCAGATGGCGCTTCAGCATAAACCTGATATTACTCCGAAAGAACTGAACGCAATTGTGAATCAGATGGTACCGGAAAAGCGGGATAGTGACATTCTAAAAAAAATTCCCCCGGAACTTTTAAAAAGTATGATTCTGCAGTTTATCGCGTATAGTACCAACTCCATGTCGGCAAAAGATCAGGCTCAGCTTCCCGAAGGTTGGGCCAGAAAGTACTGGGGTATTTTTTCTCAGGATATTCGTGATCTGATAACGATGTATCTGAAAAACGGGATTGATAACCGGAATTTTCAGCTTGCGATTGAAAAAATCATAAAGCAGTCTCGCAGTATTTAGTAAGTATAAAGTAAAAAAATGTGTTGTGAATGGTAAATCAGATGGAAACAGAAATTATTGACCAGGATTTTAACAGGTATCAGCTTTTTTATATTGAAGCAATTATGAATGATTCCTCGTTCCCTCAGATTAATAAGATAAGGCCTATTTTTGAAAATATCACACTACATGATTTTATAGATCTTGTTGATAAAGTTTTTTCTGCAGAGGATTACGAGGTCTCTCAGCAGTTTGTTTATTTTTTAATGCTATTCCGTGATATGGAACATATACAGAATTATTTAAACTCACCTGAGTTTCCTCTGGATAAACTCGAGCGTCTTATAATTTTTACATTCGGATACTGTTCAATGCATGATCATTCAATCGACCGTGTTCTTGATGAAATACTTTTTTTTCTTAATAATGACAGACTTCTTGATCTGTCTTTAAACTCATCTTTTGTTAACAACGATAAACTGATCCTTTTTATGATACTGACAAAGTTTAACATTGAGATGCTGAATACTTATTTTTCAAAGATAAAAGATGTTCCAAAATTTATTAATTTTTTTGTAAAACTCCCTGATGAAGTATTGAGATCAATCATCTCAAGAAATTATCATCTCTTTCAGTACATAATGCTTATGATGGCAGAGGTCGATACCGGTCAGTCATTGTCGGCTGAGTTTATCAATCGATACAGTCTTGATCTTCAGCAGTTCGGAAAACTGAGTGATATTCTTAAACAGTATAGAGCCAGAACAGATTTCGAGAAGGAGAAAGATCTCCCTTTTGATAAGAGGGATATGCAGAGACTTTCATTTCTTGTCAATATGGTAAGAGAGCTCCCTGATCCTGTTAAGGCTGTTGAATATTTCGCGGGTGAACGTGTTTTTATGGATGAGATGGAAAAGAATGTTGTTCTTGCTGTTGTTACGGATCCGCTGCTTAAAAATATTTTTAGAAATTACGATATTATGACTGCAGTTTAAAAATTGATCTTTTCGGCAGTTCTTTTTAAGATTGATAAAATTTAAATTATGCTTTATACATATAGAGCTGGATGCGCTAATGCGCATCTTTTACTTTGATAGCATTGATTAGAAATTAATCAGCCATATTGCGTGGAGAGATCTGATGATTGAATTATTAAGCGGGTGGTTTTATTCGATAGACTGGTATGGGAAATTGTACACGTCGGGTTATGCTGCGGTACGTTTATTTATTGCACTTGCTGTAAGTTTTATCATAGGGAAGGCTGCGGGGGTTCTTGTTTCATCGATTGTACGGAGATCCGTAGAGCATAATATTTTTTCTTTTAATAAATCTCTTATAAGAAAAAATTTCTATAAACGTCTTATAATGATGTTCCCTTTTTTTGTTTTATATTTTACCGCTGAATTTATTTTTTCAGATGTTTTAAAGTTCGCACTGTTTATTGACAGGATTTTGTTCTCTATTCTTGCACTTCTGATAATTTACACAATGAGCGCATTTATCGACGCTCTGGATCATTATTATCAGGAGTTTGAAGTTTCAAGAAAAAATCCTATTAAGGGTTATCTGCAGCTTGTCAAAATATTTCTGACAATTTCTATTTTAATCGTAATAATCTCCACTCTCCTGAATAAATCGCCATGGGGTTTTCTTAGCGGCTTTGGTGCGATGACAGCCCTGGTAATACTGGTGTTCAGAGATTGGATCCTGGGGCTTGTAGCAAGTATTCAGATAAGTGCGAATAATCTTGTTGTAATAGGCGATTCCATAGAGATGGAGAGGTACGGGATAAATGGTGAAGTTCTAGAGATATCACTCAGTACTGTGAAAGTTAAGAATTGGGACAATACAATAAGCATGGTGCCGGCATATTACCTGATCTCTGAAACTTTTAAAAATATGTACGGCATAAAAGAATCGGGCGGGAGAAGAATAAAACGTGTTTTGTATATTGATATAAACAGTATAACTCTCCCCGATGAAAAAATTCTAAAAAGGATACAGAAACTGACTCTTCTTCAGGGGACTCATGAGCTGAATGATCTGACTCGCAGTGTAAAAACCGGGAGAGAGGAGCGGATTAATAAAAGTGGTTTAACGAATATAGGAATATTCAGGAAGTATGTTGAACTTTATCTGATGAACTGCACCGGGATTGATAACGAAAAAAAGCTTATGGCAAAACTTCTCGAGCCCACGGTCAATGGTATCCCGCTTCAGATATATGTTTTCACAAGTATAATTGATATTGTCGAATATGAACTTGCGGTTGCGGGGATATTTGAACATTTTATTGCGGTAGTGCCGGAGTTTGGACTTAAACTTTTCCAGAACCCTTCCGGGGGAGGAATCTAATCATCACCAGCATCTTACCGGGCAGCCCTCCAAACACATGGGGGCAGATTAAATCTCCCGAAGCCGTTAAATGAAATTTTTGATGAATTATGCGTTAAGGATTACTTCACGATTTTGCCTTTAAGCCAGAATCATATTTTAATGATGACAACCCTGCCTTATATTCACAGAGATCCTTTTGACCGGATTATCTACTCACAGGCCAAATCTGAAAATATGAAATTCCTGTTTACAGATGAGATTTTCAGCAGGTATGAAAAAGATGCGGGATAAATAATATATTCCTTTTTACGAAAACGTTGTGGAGTAGGTAAAAATTTGCCGCTGGTTTTTTGATAATTTATAGTTTTTACTGGATCACTTTTCCCTCCTTATTTTCAAAGGTATGGTAACATTTGATTATTCATCTGTTTTTTAATGCCTGAAAAGATTTTATCCTATATCTGCACCATAGATTACCTG
>JBBRFT010000270.1:0-4921 GCA_038241375.1 Spirochaetota bacterium | reverse complement strand
AATCTAAATCTTTATTTCGACGAAAAAACTTCTAATAAATTTAAACAATACATCGTTGACGATAAAAAATATTATAATTATGGAGAAAGCAATTTTTTTATTATAGCTGGATTTTATAATGATACATTACAATATGTAATGATAGCAACAGAGGAAATGCCGAATACTGAAAAAAATCAAGATGAACTAACAACAATTTATTTAGAAAAATTAAATATAAAAAACAAAATCAACGAATGGTCAATCGGTTTTACTTTATTGTCTGGTTACTCAATGGTTGGTTATGGAAATTTTAAAAATTCATATTATGAAATACAAATTCCTCATGGAAAAAAATATTTACAATTAACTTGTTATATATTCAATCATGATTTTTTTAATAAATTAAAGCTAAAGAAAGGGACAAAGAAACCAGCATTAAATGAATATATAATCAATAGAAAATTGTAAGAGCGACTATTTTGCAACCTTCATATAACAAAGCTTAAACGCGGAGCCGGAGTACCGGCTTGGGCTTCGCCACATTTGCCACTTAATCGTGGCAAAAACTTTGTTGAATTGTAAGCGTCAATTTCTCCGCGTAAATCACAAATTTCAGCACAAAATCCCGCAAATGGAAATAAAATCGTTAAAAATCGACATATCCCAGAATTATTTACCATGAAAAATAATAATATTAATCAGAAATCTTAATCTGTTCCGGAGAAACAAAACACGGCAGGAGTTTGCGAAGTTCATCCTTGTTATCGCTGACATAAGGAAATTTCGTAAATAAAAAACGGAGATACGCATAAGGATCAAGACCATTCGCTTTTGCAGATTCTACCAGGGAATACATGCCAGCACTTGCTTCAGCACCTCGTTTCGTATTTGAAAACATCCAGTTTTTTCTGCCTATAACAAATGATTTTATCGAACGCTCTATTTCATTGTTGTCTGGAGTCATGCAGGCCAGGTCGAGGTAGCGAATCAGTTTGCTCCATTCATTAAGAGTATACTGCGCCGCCTTTCCGACAAGACTCGAAGGGGTAACAATATCCTTCGTCTCAACGAGAAAGGAATGAAGCTCCTCCAGCACCGGTGTTACTGCCGCTTTTCTTTTTTCTACAAAAATATTATCGGGGAGATTTTTACCACGAAGATCCGATTCAATTGTATAAATCTTACGTATAATCATAAGCGCTTTATATGCACGACTGTTTTTAACTTTCGGATCAAAAGCTTTATGAAATTCTCTTCTCGCGTGCGCGAAGCATCCGACGTGAACAAGATTGTACACTTTCGCCGGTGATGCATACGCAGCATAACCATCAGTCTGAAGATACCCGCTGAATCCTTCCAGGAAATCCATCGGTACATACCCGGCTCTGGTTGGATGATATTCGTATAACACCAGAGGCCGACCCCGCACCGGATAACCTATCGCGACCCACATGTACGATTTTGACTCGGGACTCCGGCCATCTTCATGAAGAACCTGCACCGTTGTTTCATCCATGCGGATAAAATTTCCGCTCTTAATGGTCTCCTTCAACACTTCAAAAAATAAATTCATCTTTTTATAAGAGTTCATCATCCAGTTACACATCGTTGCGCGTGAAATATCTATATCAATACGTCCGAATATTTTTGATTGCCGATAAAAAGGAATCGCATCGCAGAACTTGGATGTAATGATAAAAGCAATAAGGCTTTCGCTCGCGATTGAGCCGGGGAGCATTCTCTTTGGAGCTGGAGCGGATATTATCTCCGATTTTTCTTCATTGAACGAATCATCGCAATCACATCTTTTGTATTTCATTGTGACATGCTGCAACACAGTTATTTCTGCTGGTCTAATTTTGAGTTCTTCGGTCACATCTTTCCCGATCAACTGAAGTTCTTTCTCGCAATGATTGCATGATTTTTCTTCATCGGAAAGGTCATGAATTATTATTTCTCTCGGAATATCCGCAGAAATAGGCTTTCTTCCGGCTTTGCTACGGATATGCCCTTTCACCGCCGTAACGTCATCTACATCGGCTTCTCTGTTTACTTCTGCCTGTTCACTCTGGTTGTTCTCAGGATCATTGTCGGATGTTTCAGCTTCATTGAACAGTCTACCCTGCAGTTCATCTACCGGAGTAAGCTTCTCACTCTTTTTCCCGAAAAACATTTTTTGAAGATATTTAAACTTTTGCTCAAGACTCTGATACTCGCTGTCGAGATGCTGATATTTACTATCGAGATTCTGATGTTCGGAATTAAGACTCTGGTATTTGTTGTCGAGGTTCTGATGTTCAACATTAAGATTCAGGTAATCATGACGGAGCGTTTGATATTCATTGTTCAAAGCTTGGTGTTCATCTTTATTCTGTAGAATAATTCTTTTGAGCTCTTCAATGTCATCCGGCAATGTATGTTCTTTCGCGTTCATACATTACCGGATACTATAACCCCGAAAAAATTAATACTACAATTTTATGATACAGCAGAAAAATTCAATTTTTTATGAGCTTTAAAAAAATCTATACCGTCAAGCAGCATCATGAGCTGTTCGCTGGTAATCTTCCGGGCCTCGCCCTCATCGCGTGGCCATGGGAAGCTATCTATTTCAAGTCGCTTCTGCCATAAACAGAATCCATTGCGGTCCCAGTAAAGAGCTTTAAGGAGTTTATGATTTCTTCCACAGAAAACATACAGATTGCCTGACAAAGGATTTGATTTCAATTCATCAGTTACTAATACTGCAAGTGATTGGATCTGTTTTCTCATGTCGGTAGCTCCCGGTTTAATAAATATCTCGATCTTGGTCCAGTCAATATTCATATCCGTACTCCGAGTTCACGGATTAGATCTCGCAAAAGATCTCCATCGAAACCTGGTGCTATACGGATAGATAATTTTTCTGCAATTAATAGCTCAATCTTTGAATCGCGGTTATTTACTTGAGGATTAATCTGACGGGGGATTTTTACTAATTTTGTTTCTAGTGATGCTTCAGTTGTTTTTTCGATTTTTTTTTGCCAGTCAAGAAATGTCCAGTATGAAAGATTTTCATTTAGACAGTATTGTCTCCGGCTCAATCCTGTTTGCTTGAATTTTGAAACGTGTTTTTTCCAGAAATCTTCTTTTGATTTTTGCGATATGTGATTCATATTTTCCTCCGGTTTTTTGGAGGGATTGTACTTTGTCAGGTCAAGAATGGGAAGACGGGGAGAAATTGACGTTTACGATACTACTGATAAATATTTGTATATAGAAAGAGAGAGGCTCAAAGAATTAAATTTACCACAACCCGATCATGATGAATTACCAGACATTGTAGCTTTTTCAAAGCAAAAAAATTGGTTATACCTTATTGAATCTGTTACTAGTTTTGGAGAGATAACACCAATTAGAAAAAGAGAACTAGAAATTTTAACTCAGAACTGTAAAATTCCTGTTATTTACATAACTGCTTTTCTGAATAAAGTTGACTATAGAAAATATGCCGCCAATCTCGCATGGGAAACTGAGGTATGGATTGCATCAGACCCCGATCATTTAATCCACTTAAATGGAGATAAATTTTTAGGACCATATTTGAAATAATCTATATGTATAAAGGAACTGAAATAGTTGAAAACCGCCTCCCAAGCACATCGCACAACAACGCTTACAACGCTGCGCCGGAGTACCGGCTTGGGCTTCGCCACATTGCACCAAAAGGCCGGTGCAACGTCGTGTAAGCAAGGCGTTATCGGCAATTGCATTTATATACTTGTTTATATACTTGACTTTTCTCAACCTTTTATTATATTTAACTTAGGAGGTATCCTATGCCACAAATATCATTATACATAGACAAAGAAACTTTAAGCAAAATTGAAAAAGCAGCAAGCAAAGAAAAAATTTCAATTTCAAAATGGGTTGGAAAAAGTATTAAAAAAGTCATAAAAGATGATTATCCGAAAGGTTATTTTGAATTATTTGGCTCCATTGCAGATGAATCATTTAATATTAACACTTTATCTTTTAAACATGATTCTAAAAGAGAAAGTTTATGAACTATTTTTTAGATACAAATATATGTGTATATTTTCTTAAAGGATCATATTCTTCAGTATTGGAGAATATTCAAAATACAAATCCAAATAATATTAAAATTCCATCAATCGTTAAAGCCGAACTTCTTTATGGAGCTGAGAAAAGTCAGCATAAAACAAGAAACTTAGCCAATATCAATAGATTTATTGAACCATTTGAAATTATCTCATTTGATGATGACTGCTCAATCATTTACTCGAAGATTAGGGCTACACTTGAAGTTAAAGGTACAGGAATAGGTCCAAACGACTATATAATTGCCGCAATAACGTTAGCAAAAAATGGAATTCTTGTGACAAATAATACTAAAGAATTTGAAAGAATTAAAAATTTGAAAATAGAAAACTGGACCTTAGAATAAATGCAACAGCCGATAACAAAGCTTACACGCGGCGTTCGGAGTACCTCTCTTGGGCTTCGCCACATCGCGGGAAAAGCACCGCGACGTCGTATAAGCAAGACGTTATCTGCAATTCCCCCCGCCTTCTGCTTCAAAATTTTTTCATTTTTTCATTAATAAAAGTGTAAAAAACACCTTGACAACTAACTATATATTGGTTACCTTGATTTATGTACAAGATAAAAATCAAGAAAAGTATTTTGAAAACCATTCCGAAGATGCCTAAAGATATTCAATTTACTCTTGATTCTCTTGTAGATGACTTAAGAGAAAAAGGACCCATTAGAAAAGAGTGGCCAAACTTTAGTAAACTAGGAAAAAATGAATATCATTGCCACCTAGCATACAAATGGGTCGCATGTTGGTATCATGAAAATGATTCATTAATAATAGAGGTATATTATGCAGGCAGTCGTGAAAACGCCCCATATTGAAATAAACATAAAAGGTGAT
>JBBRFT010000269.1:0-4932 GCA_038241375.1 Spirochaetota bacterium | reverse complement strand
TGAACATTGTGTCCGCGCAATAAACTATAGCCGTCGTTTCGGGAAACACGGGTTACCACTCATCGGGTCGGGAGACTGGAATGACGGGATGGACCGTGTGGGCAATAAGGGTCAGGGAGAGAGTGTATGGCTTGCCTTTTTCAGATATAGTGTACTATTACGGTTTGCTGAAACTGCAAATGGTTATGATGATGCTCTCTTTGCTGAAACCTGTAAACAGGAAGCAAATACTCTGCAGAAAAACATAGAAACATCCGGCTGGGATGGTGAATGGTATCTTCGTGCCTACTTTGATGACGGCACCCCACTTGGTTCAAAGAAAAATAAAGAGTGCAGCATTGATGCGATTGCCCAGAGCTGGTCTGTATTATCCGGCGCGGCAGGGAGTAAGAGAAGGAAACTGGCTATGGCGTCTCTGGAAAAATACCTTGTAAAGAGAGACCTGAAGATTATTCAATTACTTGATCCTCCATTTAATGTATCCGACCCTAATCCCGGGTATATTAAAGGATATGTTCCGGGCGTAAGGGAAAATGGAGGACAGTATTCCCATGCCGCTATCTGGGCGCTTATAGCTTTTGCAGCTTTAGGTGAACGGGAAAAGGTCTGGGAATTGTTTAATATGATCAATCCATTAAGACATTCTTCCGATGCCGCTTCTATGCAGGTGTATAAAGTAGAACCTTACGTGATGGCAGCTGACGTGTATGCAAATGAGACACATAAGGGGAGAGGGGGCTGGACATGGTATACAGGATCTTCAGGCTGGATGTACCAGTTTATCCTCGGTTCCCTGTTAGGTATGAAGCTAAAGGCAAACCGTTTAAAATTTAAACCCTGTTTCCCTTTGGACTGGCCTTCTGTATCGATAGAATATCATTATGGAACCTCTACATACAAAATCACAATTTTTCAGTTAAATGATGACACCCCATCCTGGTGGAAAATGGATGATAAGAAAGGAAAGGGTGATTCCGTAAAACTTAATGATGACGGGCTGGAACATGATGTGCAAATATATATCCGCATCCCGGCGTAATGATCTTATATCATGCTGTTCTCGGTTTTGGCTAAGACTTACCTCTACAACAATCTGAAACCACTTTTTTATCCCGAAGTATATAAATATACTTCGGGATAAAAAAGCTTCCCCATGGCAACAGTACACCTTCGCCGCATATTCATGTTCACAGGTAGAAAATCGGAATAATAACGACAGTGATTCCCTGGTTCGAAAAGAAGCAGGTTCGCTACGAAAACTTTATGCCTGAAAATCAGCAAATAAAATCTTTTCATGTAAGAATACACAAAGTCAAATTTACCTTCAGAATCTTTCATTTATATAATAGTTTATAATAAAATGTACATATTTACATAAAATATATAAAAAAAATATAATATATTCTTATAAAAGTAACAAATATTATGTAATTGCTCTAAAGAGTAGTTAGCGTATGAGTAATAAAATATAAGGAGATCTAAATGAAAAAGTTTTTAATTGCAACAGCTTTTATGGTGGCGGCTTCAACGTCAGTAATGGCTCAGTCTGTACCGGATTTACTGGTAGGTGGCAATGTTGGTTATGGAAGTGTAATAGTAACCGAAAGTAACAATGATATTACACGGACACAACCGATGTTTACTCTAGGTGGTTTTGTAGATGCAACCTATCTTAGACTAGGTGTTGATTATACTAAAACTATGGGAGACACTGATTATGAAGTAGAGGACTTTTCAACAAGTGGGGATTCATATAAGACCACTAACCTGAATTTCTCTGTTCTTGGTAAATTACCCGTTGATTTCGGGTCCATTAAAATATGGGCAGGTGCCGGAATTATGTACTCATTGAATCTAACGGAAGAAGTTAACGGGAGAGATGTAGGAAGCCACAGTGACATAGATGATTTTTATCTGCTTGCCGCTCTTGGAGCTGATATTGCAGTTACTGATGCAGTTTTTATTTGCCCGGCTGCTACTCTTGGTTATAATCTTACTCCAAATCCAACTGATCCAGAAGCATCAGGAGATTGGGATGGTTATATGTGGACACTTTCACTTGGTGTAGGTTTTAAAATCTAAAATTTTTGTTTAAAATTGTAAAAAGAGAAACTCTTAAGTTTCTCTTTTTTTATACAGTTTTTAATCGGATTATCTGTTATTTCTATATTTTTTTAATAATTGATACATTTTTTTTGATTCTTCTAAAGAGTATAGTATTATTATATGAGAGTAAATTTTTATTAAAATGCGGTTTATTAGCAATATTTAAAATAAAAATGTTCTTAAAATTTTTCCGGGAATAAAATCAGCCTAAAGATAAAGTGTAATTAACATTTAACCGGAAAGATTCAGGATAGATTGTTATTCAAAGGGGGGCGTCGGCAAACATGTTTAGAGATACGAAAAATGCAAAACCAGGTTTTATACACAAAATTATTTCAGGAGATATATAATAATGAATAAAAAAAAATGGGTATTATCTATTGCGGTCAGCATCTTACTTGCCGCTTTACTTTCAAGTTGTGCTGCCACTACTACGAATGAAAGTACTGGCGAGTATATCGATGATAGTGCAATCACAGCAAATGTAAAAATAGAACTGCGTAAAGATTTAAAACTGAAATTGGGTCAGATCAGTGTTGAAACATATAGAGGTGTTGTTCAGTTAAGCGGCTTCATTAATAATGAGGAGACTTCAGCAAAAGCAGAGGAAATCGCCGGGTATGTCAAAGGTGTGAAATCTGTTAAAAACAATCTGATTGTGAAATGATCCGGCTTAATAATTATAAATGCAGTTCAGCCGGGAATTAAATTTTCCAGAATTTCATTATTGTCGTAATTATTGAAGACACCGCTGTTATAAAAATTGATAAAATAAAAGGAGATAAACATGTCAAACGAAAGCACTGCAGCAAGACAAAAACTCGCAGAAGACATCAGGGCCGTTATCACTGACGCTGAAGAACTGTTGAAAGCAACATCCGGACAGGCTGGCGATAAAATCCAGGCTGTAAGAGCTAAAGCTGAAGATTCTCTGAGAATCGCAAAAACGCACATTGATGAAATAGAACAGATTGTCTATGAAAAGGGCAAAGCTGCTGCAAAAGCCACAGATCAATATATCCATGAGAATCCCTGGTATTCTATAGGAATCGCAGCAGGAGTGGGCCTGATTGTCGGATGGGTTCTATGCAGGAAATAGTAGCGCTATATGTTGATTAATTCATTAAGGATGCTTGGGCGATCCTCTATAGAGATAATCCGGACCAGGCTGGAAATATTATCTCTCGATGCAAAGATGGCCAGAGCTCGCCAGGTTTCTATACTGATGCTTGCAGCTTCTACATTCTTCATTTTTTCTCTCGGAATCATTCTGGGCGTATTCTGGATTATTATTAAATTTTGGGATACAGACAGACTGCTGGTGTTAGCTATTCTCACCGGAGCTTTTCTTTTTATCGGAGTGATAATGCTTATCATCCTTATACTTAAGCTGAACAACGGGCCCCACCTGTTTGAGGGTACACTGGCCGAACTTGAAAAGGATATTGAAGCCTTTGGTGGAGTCAGAAGAGGGCATGAATAATGAATAAGATGAGAGATTTGAAACGGAGGGGTAAAATTCTTTCAGCATATGCACTAGAAGAAAGAAATGATTTTATCCTACATACAAACCGGATAGTTGAACTTATATCATTTAACAAAAAAGAGATGGTAGTAAGGTATCTTTTACAGCGTAATCCGGTTCTCATTTTTGCTACAGGATTGCTTTTTACCGTCAGTCGCGGAAAAATGTTCAAATGGCTGGGTTACGGGTTAGGAGCATGGCGTCTTGCGAGCATTATTAAAAAGAATTAAATTCAGATATCTGATCTCACTAATGAATTTAATGTTAGTGCGATCAGATGTTTTTAACAAATTCAAAGTAACTTAGCGAACAAGAAGTTCACTTACCGACAATTGACTCGAATATCAAAAAAAGCAGGTCTTGATAAAAATCTAATGCATGTTGCTGTGTTTTAGATGCATTCATTGTGTTAAACAGAATACTTCCAAAAACGGAGAATCCACGACAGACACTTTACTGTTCTGATAAGATCATACTTACTTTCTCGGCAAGTTCTTTCATCGAATATGGCTTTTGTATAAAATGAAGCACTCCCAGCTCCATGGTTTCCTGAACCAGTCGATCCTGTTTGAAACCGGATGAAAGAAGAACAGTTATTGCTGAATTGATCTTATGGAGTTCGATGAATGTCTCCTTACCGGACAGCTTCGGCATTGACATATCAAGAATTACCAGACTGAGTTCTGCGGAGTTGACCCGGTAAAATTCAATCCCTTCATATCCGTCTGCCGCAGTATGTACAGTATAACCGCATTCTTCGAGAATAGTCTTTGCAGTTTCTCTCACATTCTCATCATCATCAATTAGAAGAATGACGCCAGTGCCATGGAGCGCCTCAGAGGCCACTGCCTCAGGAGATAACATACAGAAAGGTAGAATTTTTTTCTTCGAAAATAAATATGACCAGTCGGCATCATTGATGAAAAAGGCCATAGCCAATGGAGATAATATTGATGAAGCAAAACTTAATGTCGCGATAATAGATCTTCGTACAAAAAAAACAGACGAGGCAGAGGCCCTGTTTAACGAACTTGCATCTGTCGACCGGTTTGAATTTAAAGATAGCCTGTATACTGCAATGGCAGTTCGGGAATTGATCCGCGGAAGGTCAGATGTTGCTCTTATTCATCTGCAAAACGCATTGAGTTTCAATCCTGCGAACGAGCTGGCAAAAAAAATATTAGCTGAGTATTATTTTATCACGAAACTGCGTTAAGCTTGTAGAGAGTTTATGTAAATACTATGTAAGTGAAGAAACCTGATAAATTTTATCAGTAACTTTAACAATTGTCAAATGTGAC
>JBBRFT010000268.1:0-4936 GCA_038241375.1 Spirochaetota bacterium | reverse complement strand
GGGGGAGAAAAACAACCCGGAAGTGATCCGGATGAGGCCAGTTAAATCCGGTCCCCTGAACCAGCATTACTTTTTTCTGTTTTAGAAAATCTAGTACAAATTTTGCGTCATCTTTTACTGGAATTTTCTTTAGATCAATCTTCGGGAAAAGGTACATTCCGCCAAGGGGTTTAACACATGAAATTCCAGGGATCGAATTAAATAATTCGTAGGAAAAGTTTCTCTGTTCGCACAATCTTCCGCCCGGAGCAGTCAGGTCAAATATGCTCTGATAACCTCCGATGGCGGTCTGCACTGCATATTGTGCGGGCATGTTGGAGCATAGCCTCATGGAAGCAAGAATTCCAAGCCCTTCAATAAAATCCTTCGCGTCATCTTTACGTCCGCTGAGAACCATCCAGCCTACACGAAATCCGCAGAGACGATGTGATTTTGAAAGACCGTTCATTGTGATAAAAAGAGTTTCATCGGAAAGTGACGCCGCTGGTGTATGTTTAACTCCATCATACATAACTCTGTCGTAAATTTCATCAGCAAGAACTATGAGTTGATTTTTTACTGCTATATTTACAATCTTTTCAACTATCTCTTTGGGATAGACCGCACCAGTGGGGTTGTTCGGATTTATAATTACTATTGCTTTTGTCTTGGAAGTTATCTTGCTTTCAATATCTTCGATGTCCGGATACCATAGGCTCTCTTCATCGCAGAGATAGTGAACAGCTTTACCTCCCGCGAGATTAGCCGCTCCAGTCCATAGAGGATAATCGGGCATCGGGACAAGTATCTCATCCCCGTCATTGAGGAGACCTTGCATAATCATAACTATAAGTTCACTTACGCCGTTGCCGATAATAATATCTTCGATCCCCACACCATTGATACCCTTAAGCTGACAGTCCTGCATAATCGCTTTACGTGCAGAGAATAGACCTTTTGAGTCGCCGTATGCTTCTGCTGCCCGGAGATTAACAATAACATCCTGAATTATTTCATCAGGGGCATAGAGTCCGAATGCCGATGGATTTCCGGTATTAAGTTTTATGATTGAGTGTCCTTCACGTTCAAGTCTTGCCGCTTCCTGAACAATAGGTCCGCGTATATCATAAAAAACATTGTCAAGTTTATTGGATTTTCTTATCTCTTTCATCTGTTTCTCCTCGTGAAATCAATCCTATCGCTGAAGATTACCTAGCAGGAATAATTTTCAATACTTATTTCAAAATAATTATTCGTTAAATAGTGTCAATTCAGTTTTATCATAATAACTGAATTTGGTTTTGATTGCTCAAAAACCAGTGGTATTTTGTTTCCGCCGGGCCGTAGGCGCGGCGAAGACAAAATTTGCTACTGGTTTTTGAGCAGGTAAATTTGGTTAGAGATATGCAGTTTTGTGAAAATAAAAAAAGTTCCCGATTTAATCAGCTCTCATGCTTTTTAAACATATTCTGCATGGATATAGACCGTTCCTCGAGAGAAAGCGAGAGCAATCTGATATCTTTCAGACTGACGGAAAGGGTTCCCGCCATAGCCTTCATCCCGTCCATAAGTGAAACAATCTCATTAACCATTGTCGCCTGTTTTTCCGAATGATCCTTCACATCGCTGGCTGCTTTTTCAACTTCTACTGTGGATTCATAAAGCGCACGGCTGACTTCGAATTCTTTAGCCGTGTTTTCATTAAGACCCTTCATGAATGTGGAGTTATCCTTTACGAACAGAATAATCCGTGCGAGATATGTAGCCAGATTTTCAATCATCTGAGATGCATTTTCAATGTTGTTAACGGTGTTTTTTATAATAGAAGCAATCTCTTTGGATGAGTCAATACTCATTGTGGCGAGTTTTGAAATTTCATCAGCAACGACGGCAAATCCTCTTCCCTGTTCTCCCGCCCTCGCTGATTCTATAGCCGCATTTAGCGAAAGAAGACTTGTCTTGTCTGCAATATCGCTTATAGTCTGAGAGATTTCGTTGATTTTTTTTGAGTTTTCTCTCATGTCGGTAATAGCTTTGATGGCGACTTCAATATTCTTTTCATTAATTACAGCCAGTTTGATGGCATCTTCGGCGTTGGAGCTCTGAATATTGCTGTCAGTATAAATTTTTTCCATAAGATTGGATATCTCTTTTATTCTGTTAAAATTTTCTTTAACAGTGCGGTATTGTACACCTGATTTTTCATTTATATCTGCGATAGTTTTTGAAATGTTTTCGGATACTGCTCCGACTCCAACTATAAATTCACCGCTCTCTTTAAGAATATTGTTGAGTGCCATTGACGATTCCGAAAGTTTCAGACTGCCGCTTAAAAGTTCTTCGGCTGTAATTTCAACTGTGGCGAGAAGTTCTTTGGAACTTGTATAATCAGCAAGAGCTTTTCCTTCGGCCTCTTTGAGGTCATTCATATTTTTTACCGTGAACTCAGCCATTTTAAATATAAAGAATGTAAAAGCTCCGAGGAACATTATTTTTGGAATTTCACTTGCAAGTCGTACAGTATCTTTGTCAAAAGCGCGTGATACATCGCTAGTAGCTATAAGTCCGCCATTGCTCAGTGCAATAAATAATAATGTGCTATATGAAACTATTGCAAGTGTTCCAGCATAGATATTAAGTCTGCTGTTATATCTGAGGGCTGTCATTATTAGAAAAAGAAAATATACTATAAAAGTAGCAGGTTCCTTGATTGTCATTGCAAAACCTACACGGGAATCAAAGTGCATTAAGTATTTTAGAATTGCTACAAGCAATATCTCTATTGTAACAGAAATGTAAATAAGCCGGAGAGAATATATTTTTTTATAAATATAGTACTGGTTGACCAGAGCAAGAATCAAAAAAATAAAAGATGTGGCGAATATCCCGCCCCATGATGCAGGGTCAGCTCCGTTTTTGATTGAAGAGATCCCCCCTATGGCGAAAAAAATTATAAAGAAGTATCGTGTTTTGTTTATAAGCCATTCAGTTGCAAGTGAACCCATAAAGCCTCCGGTTATATATTTTGCTTTTAATTATTGTAATAATATTCTGCTGAGAGTTTCTATTTGCTGCTCAAAAGTACATGGTTTTTTTAGAAAATTTTTAATCGCTAAATCAAGAAGATGCGTTGTTCTTTCATCAATCTGAAATCTTATGAAAATAAAACTTTTAAATCAAGACCAATTTTTATAAGTTTCATAAAAACTTTGAGTTTTATACTTTCTATAGCAGTTAACGATTGAATTAGATCTTGTCATTTCGAACGCATGTGAGAAATCTTAAATTTAATGCAAAAAAAAGATTTCTCAGTCACTATCGCTTCTTCGAAATGACTGATTGTATGCTATTTCATTCGTGAAATGCTATAGTATGGGAAAATCTAAAATTACTGCGTTAATAACTTTATATTATAAAATAAAATTTAAAGAAAGTAAAGCTGACATTGTGAAAGGTTAACGCTTCCTACCACTTTAGGGCGGTCCCAAAAATTCCGTTTCCGGGACCGCAGGGAGCCCTGCAGAGCTTATAAAGGGGCCATCCGCCTCTTTGACCCTGTAAAGACTGAGTTATTGAGACTGCGCTTTAATTATGCAGTTTGGAAAAATCTCATAATCTGACATATAGTTTCTATGCGGGATATTTCCGGATATAACAGACTTGTGATAATTTTAAAAGCAGGTGCAGTACATTTTACAATGAATATTTTTTTACTTTAAAATAAAAAAAAATGAGATTTTACTTGACACATTCATCTTTATGTATTAATATAACAGTACGAATTTGATAGGGATAGGGAGATAAAGAGGCCGAAAGATTCATATTTAATGGCCTTTGATGTAGAAGACACCACACCCGATAAACCTGAGTAGCAAATTCGGATATTCAAGAAGTGAGGTACAGATTTTGGTCTCAGATCCATCGTTTTGAAAGGGCTGGTATCCGCTGGATAGCAGCCCTTTCTTCGTTATGGGGGGTGTTATTTATTGTTCAGATTTTATCTTATCCCATAGCAGCGAATACTTAGTATTGTTTTCCCCAAGGTCCAGAAGATAATCGCATTTTTTCAGAACAGCAGCTGGGGGATTTATTGCCGGGTCTGTCATGAATTCTTTACTCATAAGTTTCTGCGCTGCGATGTTGGGGGAGAGATAATATACAAATTCCATATTGTCTTTTGAGTTTTCAGGTTCGAAGAGAAAGTCTATAAATTTGTATGCCAGATCAACATTTTTTGCGCTTTCAGGTATAACGAAATCATCCTGGCTTATTGATGTTCCTTCTTCAGGGAGAGCGAAAGCTATATCTTCATTTTCGCTTATCAGCTGGACAGCATCTCCATTATATACCTGAATAAGAAAAAATTCACCCGATGATAATCCTCTTTTAGCTTCGTCCACATCAAATTTCGCAATATTTTTTTTCCATCGGACTACAGTCATTTTTGCTTTTTCAAGTTCCGCATCGTTTACAGTGTTGTAATTGTAGCCGTTAAATTTAAGAGCAGCACCAATTACCTCCCGCTGATCATTAAGAAGGGTCATACGTCCGGCTATATCTTTTCTGTCATACATCGACCATGATGGTTTAAAGTTTTTCACTTTCTTCTTGTTATACGCTATACCACAATAGGTTACCATGTATGGGATGCTGTATTTCAATTCAGGATCTATAGCTTTTTTTACAAAGGGCATATCAATATTTTTGAGATTTTTCAGTTTAGAGTGATCAATCTCTTTTATCATTTTTTGTTCGTACATTATTTAAGCCATGTATCCTGAAGGGAATAATATATCATAACCCGAAGCTCCGGCTTTCAGTTTTGCGTAAAGCGCTTCGTTTGAATCGAAATAGTTCATTACTACCTGGCAGTTATATTTCTGTTCAAATTTTTCGATTACAGCGGGATTCATGTAGTCGGCCCAGTTGTAAATGTGAAGAGTCTGTTTACCCTTAC
>JBBRFT010000267.1:0-4964 GCA_038241375.1 Spirochaetota bacterium | reverse complement strand
ATGAGTATTCCCTTCTGACTTATGCACCTGTTCTACAATTTCAAAACCTCTGCTGTTAAAATCAGATATAACAATCTGATTAACTGCAAGACGCGCCATCTCTCTAATAACCTTAAAAGGAAATTCAAGATGATGGAATGTAAACGATGACACAACAGCATCAAAACTCATATCGGGATAATCGAGTTTACCCGCATCAGAAGTTACGAATTCTATCTTTTCTAAATTTCTGAGATATGCCGCGTTAAGTTTAGCAATACGATTATCACTATTGTCAACATCAACAGAAACAACTCTCTCAAAGGAACCGGCGAGCATAGCAGTAAGAAGCCCTCGCCCTGTTCCAATTTCAAGTATTGAATTGTTATCGTCCGAGACCTGGCGCAGAACAGACCTTCGCGTCTCATCCTGATCCAGTCCGTGTTGTTTATAAAAATCCTCTCTCGCAAGAAAAATTTTATGATTTGCTATAATCTCTTCCTGCGAGAAATCACTTATTACTGAAAGCATACTCATCAATTTTCACTCTTCCCTGCAGACAGAGATTCCAGTTCATTTATCCGCTCATCAACGGATGCTAACTCATTCTTAATAAATTCTGACTGTTCCTTCAGAATACGAAGCTCATTCTCTGACGAAAATTCAGGCATTGAATTGTTAACCCCGGCCTCATTCCCTCTCTCGAAATTGCTGAATCC
The DNA here is from genome assembly GCA_038241375.1 of Spirochaetota bacterium. Lineage (GTDB taxonomy): Bacteria > Spirochaetota > UBA4802 > UBA4802 > UBA5550 > WRGT01. Next base: position 4,266 of record JBBRFT010000267.1, on the reverse strand, counting down.
CCGTCCCCGGGAAGCCATACCAGTTCCATAGGACTGATTCCGTCTTCCACGGCCTCCCATTCCCCTTCCCTGACCGTAAAATCCTTCGCCTCTTACCGGATTATCACTGCCCGATCGGGAGTTTCCCGCGCAAAATCCTGCACCTCTTCCTGTCATAGGTCCTGCCCCTACTGGTCCTTTACCATTTCCTGCCGGCATATCCTGCCTCCTTGAATTATAATAATGAAAACCATTACCATTTATTCTGTAAAAAAAATCAGCCGTGTTCTGATCTACAGATTTCGCAAATCCCGTAAAAACTTACCAGATGATCGTTTATCTGAAAATTGTATTTCTGTGAAAGCAGATCCTGAGTTTTACCAAGACAATGAATCTCCTCTTCGATAAAATCTTTATAATCTATAATCCTTTTGCATTTTACGCAGATAAGATGATGGTGATGGCCCTTCCCACCCGGATTATTAAGCAGCTCATAACGGGCATGGCCATCGCCGAAATCAAATTTCTGAACAATCCTCATCTGCTCAAGAAGTTCAAGTGTACGATAAATAGTAGTTAATCCGATCTCGGGACTTATTGAGTGAGCCTTGATATAAATATCAGAAGCACTCAAATGCTCCTCTGTTTCGTGCAGGATATTAATAATAACCTCTCTCGAAGCCGTTATCCTTACACTCCCCTGATTAAACTTCTCCTGCCACCATCGTCCTTTACCGTGCAAATTTAACCTCCGCCCCGCTCAACCTTAATGAAAATGGTTTTCATTACCAATAATAGCCATTCCCATTCAAATGTCAAGACAATACCTGAAAAAGTCCATATTTTTCAGGTAACTGTTAAAAATCCGGATCAACCGTAAACCCGCATTTTTTTAAACATATCAGTCCGCTTATGGCAGAGATGTTCTATATCTCTGAGATGATCACTCACGCCGGCAAACCTGTCAGATATATGCATATCTGTTTCAAGACAATCCATGGAGTCCATGACTTCATAAGTCTGATTCATTAGTTTTTCCAGTGACAAATCAATATCTCTTAGTTCTGACTCCTCAACGGCGGTAAACTTATTAAAACTGTATTCACTACCGGTAAACCTGTGGTCCATCTCTTCCTTCATTCTCTCCATTCGTGTCTTAACCTGAAGCACCCTGGACATAATTTTTTCAAGCCCCTTATCGCGAACCTTAACAAAGCAGGCTTCGTTTTTTTCAATGAGACGCTTAAACATTGCCGATAACCTGCCGCGAATGATCTCTTCCCCTGCACCAGCCGGGTAAGTATTGTAGCCATTAAACTTTTCATAAAGCGTTGGTATATTCATAATTAACCTCCTGATAAATTTTCACTTCTTAAGTATAAACAATAAGACCTTCCACTGATTTTAAAAATTACTCTCTATTTATTATTATGCACTTTCTGTTCCACCATATCAAAAAACGGAAATTTATGAGCATTAACTGAAATTTATCAATTTTTTAAAAGCATTTCAAGCAATACACAGATTTTTCAGAATTTGACTGACAATTATTTGGAAAAATATTACAATATAATGTTATCAAGACATCTTCAACTATCAATTTCTTGTAATATGCAATGATTAAGGAAACCTATCATTGCATAATGCAACGTCAGTACTTACTTTTCAAGCCATAGATTGCAACATTCTCGCAATAAACAACCTGGTCCGCAATCTTTGATTATCTGAAAAATTGTTAATCCGGTAATGAATTATTTCCAGCTTATGCTTCGCTTATACTAAAAATTATCAATAAACAGTTTGCTTATTTTTAATATAATGTATATATTATATATGTTAATGATAATCATTTCCACTAAATTATTAAAAAATTTTCAAACAGGAGGCATCAGATGCCTGAAGAGATGAAGATCGGCTGTGCACGCCCAATGGGCGGTTCCCCCGATGAAGACAAAAAGCCTGTTATTACAGGTGCAGCGGAAGAGAAAAAAATTGTAAAGGAGGCTCCAATGATTAAAGTCGGTCATAAAGCGCCTGATTTTTCAGCGCCAGCTTATCACAACGGAAAATTTGTTTCACTAAAACTTTCAGATTACATCGGTAAATGGGTTGTTCTATGTTTTTATCCAGGTGATTTCACCTTTGTTTGAGCAACGGAAATATCGGCAGTTGCCGGTAAGTATCCCGAGTTCCAGAAACTTGGAGTTGAAGTTCTATCAATGAGTGTTGACAGCGTATTTGTTCACAAGATGTGGAATGATAATGAAATTTCAAAAATGGTCAAGGGTGGCGTTCCATACCCGATGATGTCAGATGCAGGTGGAAAAGTAGGCACTCTTTACGGCATATACGATGAGAATGGCGGAGTAGAAACAAGGGGGAGATTTATAATAGATCCGGATGGCAATGTTCAAGCTTATGAAGTATTAACTCCACCAGTAGGAAGAAATATAAAAGAGACAATAAGACAAGTACAGGCTTTTCAGCATGTAAGAGCAAGTAAAGGAACAGAGGCCACTCCTTCAGGATGGCGTCCAGGAAAAATGACCCTCAAACCGGGTCCCGATCTTGTGGGAAAAGTCTGGGAAGTATGGAAAATAGAGATGGAGAATGACTGATTTTTTTAAAATGATTTAAAACGACACAAACGGCTCTCCGGTGCTGGATAAATATTTTTTTTACAGCATCGGAAAGCTAAACTGCTTATAAATTATCCAGATTAAGCTTTTTCATCTTTCTCCATAATGTTGAGGAGTCTATCCCCAATTCATCTGAAGCTTTTGTTCTATTGCCGCTATTTTTTTCCAGCGATCTGATAATATAAACTCTCTCCATCTCGGCAAGGGTAAGATTCCCCTCAAATCCTGTTTCACAATGTCTTAGATGATTAGGGAGATGATTCATTCCGATGTATGCTTCACGGCAGAGTACGAATGCGTGTTCAATAATATTTTCAAGCTCCCGGACATTCCCGGGGAAACTGTGATCCATGAGTATATTCATAACATCATCAGTTACGCCTTCAATATTTTTACCTTTTATGACATTAAACTTTCTTATGAAATGATTCACAAGAAGCGGAATATCCTCACTCCTTGATGCAAGAGAAGGGAGAGTAATATTTATTACGTTTATCCGGTAATAAAGATCTTCACGGAATTTCCCGTTTTTCACTTCCGTCAAAAGATGTTTATTTGTCGCGGCTACTATCCGCACATCGGACTTGATTGGTGTTGTACCGCCAAGGGGCTCGTACTCCCGTTCCTGAATGTACCGCAGAAGTTTTGCCTGAATCGTCGGCGACACCTCACCTATCTCATCAAGAAAAAGTGTACCCCCTTCAGCAAGAGCTATTTTCCCCGGCTTGTCTTTCCGTGCATCGGTAAATGATCCGGCTTTGTATCCGAAAAGTTCAGATTCTAGGAGATTTTACGGCACTGCCGCACAGTTGATTGTGACTAAAGTTTTCTGACTCCTGCTGCTGAGATTATGAATTCCGCGAGCCACAAGTTCCTTTCCTGTGCCGCTTGGCCCTTCTATCAGTACAGTACTGTCGCTCGATGCGATATCGGGGAGAATGGCAAAGAGATCTTTGAAATATTTACTCTTACTGACGATATCTTCGATTGTATAACCGGACTCGATCTCCTTACGGAGAACCTCCATGTCGGAAATGTCGCGGAAAGTTTCAACTCCCCCTATTACATTTCCATCGTTATCTTTAAGTAACGCGGTACTAACTGTAATTGGAATTTTATCACCGGAAGAGTTAACCACATAAACTGTTTTGTTTATAATATTTCTTCCAGTGGTCAAAGTCTCTTTTAACGCGCAGGAGTGTTCACATATACTCGCGTGGAACACCTCAAAGCAGAGTTTTCCGATAGCATCATCTTCATCTATTTTGAGTATTTCAGCAGCAGCTCTGTTGATTGAAGTGATCCTGAAATTCATATCAACGGTAAAAACTCCGTCTGCAATACTGTCTAAAATTATATTTTTTTCGCCATTTTCTATCATATGGTACAGTCTATAAATTATCAAAAAAAAAGCAATAGAAAAGATATAGGTTTTTATAATTTAATGATCATACTGAAATGTCGTAAAAACTGATATTATTATAGCTCTCCGTAACTGCCCCAAACGACCGGCTAATCATTATCCACATCTTCACTGCCGCCCCCTAAATCCCCCGGAGAGGGACTTCAAACTCTTGGTGTAAATTATAATTCGATGCAATATAGTCTTTAAGCCCCCTTCCGGGGGGTTTGGGGGGCTGTTGTAAAA
>JBBRFT010000266.1:0-4976 GCA_038241375.1 Spirochaetota bacterium | reverse complement strand
GAGCCCGTACTCCTTTAGCCGAAACCTGATCAAGAGCAGCACCGATCTCTATCCCGGCCTCAAGATCCAGAGGATTAAGTTTTTCGGGCCTTATCATTTTCAGTAACGCAACGTCACCAGTATATTCAATAGAAATACATTTACTCATTTTTCTAACTCCTCCTCTTTAAGAATTATTCTTGCATCAACTATAGAGAGTCCGTCATTTCTTGCAATTACCGGGTTAAGATCTATCTCCTGAATATCAGGGTATGACTCTACAATTTCAGACACAACAAGAAGAAGATCGACAATAGCCTTTTTGTCAACAGGCAGCTCACCCCTTACACCATTAAGAATCGGAGCTGATTTAATTTCAGAGAGCATACCCTTTGCCGAAGTCCGCGTAATGGGCAGAACCCTGAACGCCACATCACGGAGAACCTCAACGAGAATACCACCCAATCCAACCATTATAACAGGCCCGAATTGGTCATCAATTTTTGTTCCGATGATAATCTCTACACCCTTATCTGCCATAGGGGAAACAAGACACCCCTTAATATCTGCATCAGGTTTATAATTTTTGACATTTGATATTATCTTATCAAAGGCTGAACGTATTTCACCTTCGCTCTCAAGATTAACAACAACACCGCCGGCATCACTCTTATGTAAAATATCCTGTGATACTATTTTCAATACAACTTTCCCGCCAATTTTTTTTGCAATCTTAACGGCCTTATCAGCATTAGTTGCAATCTCTTCTTCCACAACAGGAGCTTTATGCAGTGCAATTATCCTCTTTGCCTCAGTTTCAAGAAGAGACTGCCTCCCCTCTTTTCTGGCATTTGCTATAATTTCAACACACTCAGCCTTTGCCTTCTGCCCCCAGTTAAGAACAAAATGCACCGGTCGTTTCTGTGTATGATTAAGATATTCCCCATACTGAGACAGTGAGGCGAGACATTTACATGCAATCCCAAGAGATTCATAAACGGGTATTCCGTAATACCTGAGAAGTTCCAGAGAGTGAGTCTTTTTTAAAGCATAAAGACTCTGAAGTATTATGGGCTTCCCTATTTTCTTAACAAGTTTACCCATCTGATGAGCAGCATCCTCCTCCATAAATCTGAGTTTCTCTGCAAAACGTATGGAATATCCTCCAAAAAGACCAACAATTATAAGCCCGTCAATTGAAGGATCATTGAGAATAATTTTAGCACAATCAGCAAAAACCACAGGATTGTCATCGGTCCCTCCAGCGACATCAACCGGATTTTTCAGCGATGCATTAGGAGGGAGAATCTCTGCGAGTCTGGCCTGAGTCTTATCGCTGAGCTGAGGAATTTCCACACCATAGTCGCTCAGCATATCAGATGCTATAGTTGCGTGCCCTCCTCCATCGGCCAGAATTGCCACTCTGTTTTTATGAATATGAGGCAGACTTGCAAGAGTCTCTGTTACGGGGAACAGTTCATCAAGATTATCAATCGTAATAATACCTGCCCTTTTAAAAGCAGTTCTGGATACTTCCGATATTCCGGCAAGCGAGCCTGTATGCGATCCGGCAGACCTCATGCCTGTTGTACTTCGCCCGCTCTTAAGCAGAATTATCGGTTTTTTCCTTGTGGTCTGATAGGCCTGCTGAAGAAAACTCCGCCCCTCTCTCATCCCTTCAACGTACATTACAATAGCCTTAGTTGCGGGATCATCTTCAAAATATTTCAGGTATTCATGGAACTTAAGATCTGCCTCGTTCCCTACTCCAACATAATATGAAAAACCTGCATTGCTCCGGAGACCTGCTTCAGTAATAATATGAAGAGCAATATTACCGCTTTGTGAAAGCAGAGCAATGTTACCTTTGGGAACATCCTGAATACCGACAAGATTCAGCTTATTATAAAGACTTATCATACCGGAAGTATTAGGTCCGATAATTCGTATATTATGCTTTTTTGCAATTGCCGCTATTTCCCGCTCTTTATTTTTACCCTTAGCTCCAAGCTCTCCAAAGCCGCCGGATATAATCACAGCACCCTTAACATTTTTCTTTCCGCACTCCTCAAGAATCGCAGGAATTGAATCGGCAGGAGTTGTAATAAGAGCGATATCCACATCCTCCCTTATCTCAATAATACTATGATAACATTTAAGCCCCAGAACTGAGTTTAGTTTTGGATTGACCGGATAGATTTTTCCCTCATATTTTTCCCGGAGCAGAGTTTCTATCGCCCGATAACCTCTTTTGGTCTCATTTGTGGAAGCCCCTACAATGGCAACTGAACTAGCAAAAAAAATACTATTTAACTGATTGCTTTCCATTATACCCCCCTGTATAAAGGTTTTCGTTTTTCCCTAAAAGCGTTTATCCCTTCCTTCCAGTCTTCGGTTCCCATACATTGAAGTATAGCCTCTGCCTCAAATTCAAGAACAGACTCTATGCCCCTATCCGGAGAGAGCTGAAGATTTTTTTTAGCGAGAGAGACAGAAAAAGGAGCCTGAGCAGCGATAAGACCGGCAAACTCCATGGAACGTGAAAGCAGTTCATCTTCCGGATAACTTTCTACCGCCAAACCGTATTGAACTGCCTCAGGTCCGTTCAGCACCCGCCCTGTATAAATAAGTTCCCTTGCTTTTTTTATACCTAGAAGTTCAGGAAGAATTTTAGTCACCCCTCCTCCGACAAAAGTACCAAGACCAACTTCGGGAAATGCAATACTCGCATTATCAGCCATCAAAATAAAATCGCAATTCACAGCCATCTCGGCCCCTGCACCACGAGCAGGACCGTTTACCGCTGCTATGACAGGTTTATGGAAAGTATATAATTTCAAATTAGCCTTATGCGCCAGATAAATGTAATCCCTTCGCTGTTCGGAAGTTCGCTCCCCGGTTGAATGCTTTTTCAGATCAGCTCCGGCACAGAACGCCTGTTTCGAAACTCCATCCTTAATCCGCACAGAACCTGTAAGTATAAGAACTCTAACGTCACCATCAGTTTCAAGAACATCAAGGAGATCTATCAGTTCACTGTACATCTCCTCAGACACTGCATTCATCCGATCAGGCCTGTTCAGTCTGATAATACCTGTATTGTCAATTTTCTCGAATAATATATTCTCATATTTCATTAATAAAATACTCCTTTATAATTTATATTTTGGAATATAAGTATCTAAGTGAATAGTAACTGCTCAAAAACCGGTGGTGTTTTATCTCCGCCGCGCCGTTGGCGCGGCGGAGAACAATTTTACCACTGGTTTTTGAGCAGTTACACCGAATATTTATACTTTACTCTTAATATTTCAGAGAAATTTAAGGACATCAAGTAATATTTAAAAATTTATTTAGTGTAAATGAATGCAGTAATTTGATATTGGGGATGTACACGCTTCGCGTGGTGCAGATAATAAAATTTGAATTAAAAGGTTGAACTTGGGAGTAGATAAAGAAATAGACTTAACTATTTTTTTGGGGCAAAGCTTTTAACTGCTTCTTCTTCCGATTCATATATCTCAAATAAGGCAGTTGAGTTTGTCACTTCAAAAATCTTCCTTACAAAACCCATCAATCCGATAATTTTAAGGGAACCACCCTTTTTTTTGAGCTTCACAGTAATTGTTATCAACGCTCCGAGTCCGGATGAATCAATGTAAGATAATTCATCTAAGTCCAGAATGAATGAATTTTTATTCTGCTCAATTAGATTATTGATGAAATCATCAATTTCCGGAACACTGCAGATGTTTAATTTATCGCTAAGCTTTACGATGGAGATATCATTGATTTTTCTAATTTCTATGTTCATGCTATTTATATAATTAATCCCACTTTTTTTTCATACAACTTTTTTCAAAAAAAGCAGTTTAAATTTAAACATGTTATCTAAATCCCGATCCAGACACCAGGTTAGATATGAATTAAAATCGTGGAAATCACTTGAACTTTAAAAATTAATTTCTAACAGGCATTAAAAAAGCCCTGATAAAATCAGGGCTTAATGTGCGTCTGGAGGGATTCGAACCCCCGACCAACGGATTCGTAGTCCGCTACTCTATCCAGCTGAGCCACAGACGCATTTATTATATATTCAACTTGGAAGTATATTGAGCAACATATTTGCCGATGTGAGGAAACTCACCCTTCTCGCCCCTTAATATCATTCTTGTTCCCATTACAGCAAAAACAATATAGACGATATAAAGAAAGTAGATAACCATTACAATAATAAACTTTAGAATATCCGCGCGAACAGAAACGAAATAGAGGAAAAAAAACAAAAAGGTACAAACACCTGTAAAAAAAACTGCCAGCACAAATCCCTGCTTTGCATGATACATATAAAACTCATCATCTTTTTTCATTGTCATAGGTATAAACCATCCTATAAATGGAAAATACGATAAGAGCAGAGGATCAAAAGTTTTAATATAATCTGTGTAGATTTCCAGGAAGAACGCTTTCAGTTTTGTAGTATGCTTTTTATATTTTTCGAAGTTCATATTTTTTTTTACTAATCCGGAGAAGGGGGGATTCGAACCCCCGGTACCTAAACGATACAATTGATTAGCAGTCAACCCCCTTCGGCCACTCGGGCACCTCTCCTGATCCAGTATCTTTTCCTTTTTTACGAGAAAAAAATTCGGAGAGTGAGGGATTCGAACCCTCGGGGCTGTTAACCCAACGGTTTTCAAGACCGTCTCCTTAGACCACTCGAACAACTCTCCGAGAGCAAATCTATTTAAATTAGGTTCTGTGTCAAATAAAAAAATTTAATTTACTTATTTTTATCACTCCGGCATGGAATTTACAGTTTAACAGGGGAAAACACTCCTTTAAGAATAATAATACAAAAAGCTTGACCGTAATCTGCTTTTGTTTAGTCTCTCTTAAATAAATTATAAAAGAAAGATATTAAAAATGAATAAAAATGTAGTTGAACAGAATTTCATCGAATCTGTGCAGAATAAATTCCGTTTTCTGAATAGTGT
>JBBRFT010000265.1:0-5005 GCA_038241375.1 Spirochaetota bacterium | reverse complement strand
GTTTTTATTTAAAACAGACTTTGTAACAGAGAATTTAAAGTTTTACAGGAGTACGTGTCCCTCCCCATCCGCCCTCCCCATCCGCCCTGTCGGGCACCTTCCCCAAAAAAAGATGGGGAAGGGGTTTGTACAGGTTTTGTAAAATCATGAAATCCTGCTAAAAATATAGTGGATTAATCTGGATAAATAATATAAATTGTTATAACATTCTTAAACTGGAGATTTGTGATGAGAAATAGGATCTTTCTAATATATCTATTTGTAATTCTGTCGTCGGGGAGCTTGTCGGCAGTTACGGTTACAGTTGATTTTGGGAATACTGATCTGAATACAGCGTTGAAAAGTCAGGTGGAAACGGCAATTACAAATGAAATAGCTAAATACGATTATATGCCTAAACTTGCTACCGGATTTGGAAATGCAAATACATACGCATCTCATGCTGCAACTTTGCGAGGTTATCAGGGTTACGATATTTTTGCTATTGCAGTAGGTTCCATGTTGTCAGTTCAGGCTCCAAATGATGACCCTATGTTTTTTACAGGACTTCAGGATGAACTAGATACTGGAGATCTTTATGCGGGTATTGGCGGTAATCCCGCAGTTGTTCAGGTCGGACTGAATTTAGGATTTATTTTAGATGGCCTTCATATAGCCTTTAAATTCGGAAAATTTGATTATGGTGTTGATTCATCTGATTTTAAAGTAGATTATAAATCTAATCTTTTCGGGGGGCTGCTTAATTATCAGCTTATTAGTGAAAAGTCTATTCTCTCCGGAATTCTTCTCTGGAGAGGTTTATCACTGGAATCGGGTTTTATATATTCCAACAATATAGTTTCTTTTTATAAGGAGTTACCATCTCAGGATATAGCTAATAGTGGTTATACTGTAAGAGTAGACAAATCTGTTGATCTTGTACTTGATACAAAATCTGTTGTTGTACCAATAGAAATATATACATCAATCAGGCTTTTTTATGCTCTGAATATAGGTGTGGGAGGAGGAATTGATTATGTACCTTATGGTAATACCAGTTTTAAACTTAAAAGCGCCGGGCCAATTGAAATAATTGGAGATGTGCCTACTGCCGGTGCTCTAGTCGGTACAGAAGGTACTGCAACAATAAAAGCAGGAACTGATGACGTTTCACCTGATAAATACCGGCCGAAAATGATGATAAATTTTGGATTGAGTCTTGGTCCTGTATTTATAGATATGCCTGCTACATACTATTTTACAGATAACGGTTATGCTGTAGGGCTCTCTGCCGGGGTGGTTTGGTAATATTTTTTTTACATAATCTCTTGACATTTTTTTATGCTTCATGACTTGCTTGATTCTGTTAAATGTGGAAATTTCCGGTGTTTTCCGGATTAAGATGCAGTTTAATAAATTTAATTTTTCTTTTACGGAGGAAATTATGGCTTACAAAATTGATAAAGATGCATGTACAAATTGTGGTGCATGTGCTGCCGAGTGTCCGGTTGAGGCAATATCAGAAAAAGGTGATGTTCATGTAATCGATGCTGATACATGTATCGATTGCGGCGCTTGCGAAAGTGTATGTCCTGCTGATGCAATCTCTGCGGGTTGATCTTAGTACCAGCAATTATTAAAAAAATCCGGTGAAAACCGGATTTTTTTTATTTTATGAGATGAATTTGAATTATTCTATATAGTGAGTTATTCCCCGCCCCCTCTGTCGCGATGCGACATCTCCCCCATGAATGGGAGGAGAATAATACGGAATATTTACAGATCTTCTCCTCCCATTCATGGGGGAGATGGCCAGAGGCCAGTGGGGGCGGAGCTAGTTATTATCCAGCTTCGCCGAAAACATTCTGATTATCGCCGGCAATGATGCTGCTACGGGAATTAAAGTTCCTGCGGTGAGTACTTTTGCTATAGTTGCGGCGCTTATATCTAGTGTAAGTGTTACTCCCGGTATTGTTACGGACTGCAGAATGTGGACTTTCAGCTGTTCGATGATAAATATTCCGCACCATGAAGCTGCAAATCCCATTAGAGCAAATTTGATTAGAATTGTCAGCGCTATGAAAAATTTTGATGCTCCAAGTGTCCTCATAATTCTGTAGTAATCGATTCTTCCCCATACTGCCGTTACGGAGCAGAGAGCTGTGGTAACTATAGCCAGCACGGAAACAAGAGTAATCATCATTGTTATGAAAGCATTGACTGTGTTTTTAAGTTTAAGAATCTCAGATGAAAGGCTTTCACCTGTTTCAACAACGAATCCCATATTTTTGATCTGATTTTTTACAGGCTCAAAATTTTTATGATCATTAACATTAACAAGAGCAAACATATATCTTCCGGTTTTACCGAATTTTTTGTTAATCTCTTCCGCTGCTTTCAAAGGGATAATAAGACCCATAATATTTATTTTATCGGTGTAGCCTGCAACAATTGATGACCAGTCGTAAGCCCCTTCATAGGTGTTAACACTCGATTGTCCGAATGATAGTTTAAATCTTAACCCCGACATTTTTTCCGGTACAATTTCCGGCAAGGCATTCGCAGCGGCTAATCCATTATTATATGAATCAATCAGAGTTTTAGGAACAAGAACAGGAATACCTGTGTCACCGGGTCGAGTAAAGTTATACGATCCTTTAAGCCAGGCTTTTTTCATTTCGTTGTTTTTCAGATCACTTTCAACAAATTTATAACTCGCCCCTGCTACAATAAGATCCGTTTTGTACTGAAATGAAAAGAAGTAGATGGTCGCAGATGTCGGTACTGTTACTGCCATTACCGGATCTACTTTTTTGACGCCGGGTATTTTTGATATTCTGTTTATAGCTGCGCCGCTTAGCTCCTTCCCTGTACCTGTTGAGAATAGGAAAAGACTTTTGCTCTCTCCCGGTTTGACTTTGATCTCATTTGGAGGAATAGATGAAGCAAAATTATTGGCTATGTAGCTGTTGAAATTTTGGGAAAGAATATTGAACGTTATAATCGCCGAAACAGAGAGGAGTATTACGCAGAATACTATGAAAGAGATGAATATTCCCCCGGAGAGTTCTTTTTTTATAAGATATAATTTATTGAGCATTATAGTTCCCTGAGGCTCCCTTTTTCCATTTTATAAGTTCTATCTGCTTTTTCGAGCATGTATTCTTTATGAGTCACAATGATTATAGATTTTCCTTCACGTTTTAACATTTCAAGAAGAGAAAATATCTCCATCGATGTCTCTACGTCGAGATTGGCATCTGGTTCATCTGCCAGAATAAGAGATGGTCTGTTTACAAGAGCCCGCGCTATTGCAACACGCTGTTTCTGTCCTCCGGAGAGGAGCCCCGCGCGTGTATTCTGATATTCTGCGATACCCGCTTTCCCCAGTATTTCAATAGCATAGTTTCTCACTGCTGAACCGGCTTTACCTCTGATCCGCGCCGGCATCATCACGTTAGTCATTACAGTTTCATCGTCAAGAAGGCGGAAAGTCTGGAAAATCTGACCGATCTCTCTGTTTCTGATTCTTGACATGGAGAAATCGGACCAGTGTTTAAGTTTCTTCTCTCTGAATGAAATTGAACCGTTGTCGGGTTTTGTAATTCCGGTAATTATATTCAGAAGGGTAGTCTTGCCGCATCCGGATCTTCCTGTAATTGCAATGATTTCACCTTTTTCCAGATCAAGAGAGAGGTTATCGATGACGTTTATTTTTTCACCTGCGACTTTATACGACTTATTGATATTTTTAATTGATAAGATCATAAATTACATTCCGGACAGAAGGTTTTCTCCAACGGCCCAGTTCTCCCTGTCAACTTCTTCAAAAACTATATATGTAGTTTTTGGATCTTTACCGGCAACTTCTTTTAAGGCTGTGGAAATTTTTTGTGCGAGCGCTTTTTTCTGATCTACCGTAAGAGGCCCGGCAACTTTTACATTTACAAAGGGCATTATAACTCCTGTTTTTCGATAATTACTCTCTCACGTAGGGGAGAGAAATCATTAAATTCACTTTTATCTGAGGATCTTTTGTTATATCAGAATAATCAATAATATTTTCAGCAAAAATTTCTCCACCATGTCGTGTTATTATTTTTTCAACAAAAGTAAGACCAATTCCGAAATCCAGTGTATTATATCTTTCGTATACCAGTTTTGATATACGATAGAAAGGTTCGAATATTACTTTTTCATACTCTTCAGGTATTCCTATGGTGCCATCGGTGGATTTCTGAGGATCATTTATTACGGATATTCTAAGTGTGTTATTCTGAGAGTAAACCATCACAATAATATTTGTTGCCGGTCTGGAAAATTTGAGCGCATTTATAACCAGTTCCGACATAGCCTCGGCGAAGTATTGAGGATTAATTTTTATTTTTTTGCTTTTCAGTCCTTTCGGGAGATCATTGATTACAATTCTATGCTTGTTGAATTCCGCAAATTTGCTATTTTTACTAATAGTTCCTTTGATCAGGGTGTAGAGTTCACGGACAGATTTATCTTCAAGATCTATGTTGTTTGAAATAATCCAGTCGATACCGGCAAATATTTTAAACGCGTCCTGTGCAATTTTTACATTTTTCATTGCTTCATTAAAAAGAGTCCCGTCAACTATTCTGGTTCCGTCCTTCTCTTTTGCAGACTTTGACATCATCTCCATGAATGTAATAAGTGTTCCAAAACCGGCACCCTGTGTAAAGCTGTTGTTTATATTGCTGAATATAGATCTGTCTGTACGGGAGATATTCCGGCTCAACATCTTCTCTTTCCATGTCTGCCATGCCATGTCTTTATCGATCGAATCAGATGCCGAGTTCTGAACGACACTGGTCATCTTCTCCAGAGCCATTTCATCTTTTTTACTGTCAGTAATATCTTCGGCGGATATAACAATAAACCTTGTTTTTCCCTGATCGTTTTTAATTTTAGAAACAGCCGCTTTCAGGTAATATATTTCGCCGGTTTTTTTCAGATTGTATGTTTCACCCTTCCAGAAGTCCACTCCTCTTATCTGTTT
>JBBRFT010000264.1:0-5006 GCA_038241375.1 Spirochaetota bacterium | reverse complement strand
GATCAACATCCTCCATATGATCAAAAATATCAAAGTCTGTAAAATTGGATATCCAGGGAGTTTTTATCACACATATATCTATTACACCGGCCCTGCTCTTTTTTGTAAAACGTTCTGTTACGCTGTCTTCATCCTCAATTTTTATATCAGCATAGGGAACAACACCGAGAACCGGAATATTAATTATTTTTTCGAGCTCTCTAATACCCGGCATAAGTATATCTATATCACCTCGGAATTTATTTATAATTACGCCCTTCACACGTTGTTTCTCATCTTCACTAAGCAGAAAAATTGTACCAACAACTGAAGCGAAAACACCGCCACGGTCTATATCCGCTACAAGAATTACCGGAGCATCGACAAGCTCTGCCATGCCCATGTTTACTATATCATTTTCCCTGAGATTTATCTCTGCCGGGCTCCCGGCTCCTTCTATCACTACAATATCACAATCTCTTTCAAGTGCGCGATATGCTTCAAGAACAATCTGCCGGAGTTCCGGTTTATACTTCTGGTACTCTGCAGCATTCATGTTGCTGTGAACACGCCCCATGACAATTACCTGCGATCCTGTATCGGAGGATGGTTTAAGGAGAACGGGATTCATCAGTACTGATGGTTCCCTGAAACACGCGGCAGCCTGTACAGCCTGAGCCCTCCCCATCTCATGTCCCTCTTTTGTGACAAATGAGTTGAGTGCCATATTCTGCGACTTGTAAGGAGCGACTCTGTACCCGTCTTCAGTAAATATCCTGCACAACGCAGCTGTCATCATACTCTTGCCGACAGATGAAGCTGTCCCCTGAATCATTATATTTTTTGCCAAGACTTTATCCTTCTACTTCTCATTCAATGTTTTTAAAAATGATCTTTTATTGCCAATGCACAGCCGTGTAATTGTACAGTTGTCTATAGCAAATTTCCATGTATCTTCAACGGTTCCCAGTAGATAAAACGCGAGTATTGTCCGTATACATCCTGAATGTGAAATTATTGCCATTTTATCTGAATCCGAATCCAGTATATTTCCAACAAATGACAACACACGTTCAGCCATCTCGGAATATGATTCACCCTGAGGTATCCTGTAATTTTTTTTGTTAACCCCCCAAAGGTTAAACTCTTCGGAGTAATCTTTCATTAGTTCTTGGTAATTCAGTGTTTCAAATATCCCGAAATTCATTTCTCGAAGCGCCGGTGTAATCTCAAGTCTGCTTCCTCCGCTGATAATCTCTGCAGTTTCTGCGGCTCTTTTAAGATCACTTGAATATATGGACGTAATACCCTCTGACATAAACTTATCTTTGAGATTTGCGGCCTGATATCTCCCCGTTGAATTTAGAGGTATATCTGTAAATCCGGTAAAACGAAGTTCTTTATTGTGATCCGTTTCACCGTGTCGTATAAGAAGGAGTTCTTTCATAAAACAGACACCCCGTTGTTTTTAAAATTAATGTGTGCACGATACGATTTTATCACGGGAGAAAACCTCTCATTACCGGAATTGTTTCAAAAAGTATAAACAGTATTAATATCAGAACTTCTGTAAGTTCAATAACAGCGCCGATAACATCACCGGTCATACCTCCGATTTTTTTAAACGAATAGAATGAGAAGAGGAGAGCAAAACCCGCGGCAGACAATAAGATTGCGACAGGAAGAATAATTAAGCTGAACCTGAACAATGCGAAAATCACTGCAGACGTTATAATTGTTGTAATGACAATCGCCCGCCAGCCGGTTCTCTCCACCATTATTTTTCCCATGCCGTTTTCACTTCTTGCGTATGATGAAACTCCGGCGCACCATGCTATGGTCATCCGCGCAGCTGCAGGAGCGGCCACAAGGCAGATAACTGCATTTCCCGGACTGAGCGAAACAAGAAGCGAATACTTCATCATTAAAATTACAATAAGAGATATTGCGCCGTTTGTTCCGATTCTTGAATCTTTCATTATCTCAAGAATTCTGTCCTTATTCCGGTAGCTGAAAAATCCGTCAGCTGTATCGGCAAGCCCATCGAGATGGAGCGCCCCGGTAACTATAATCTGAAGAACAATGGCAGAAACTGCAGCCATCTGAACAAGTCCTGCGCCTGATAAAAAATAGTAAGCAGCAGCAGGAAACATCCCAAGGAGAACACCAATGAGCGGCGTAAATATCACACCCTTAGCCAGGTCATCCTCTCTGAATTCGAAAAATGAAGGGACAGGAAACTTTGTAAGAAACTGTACCTGCACCAGAAATATACGGATCATCTCTCTATACCATCCCTGGATTTAACCCCGGCGTCAAAGGGATGTTTTATATTCTTCATCTCTGTGACCAGATCGGCTGCTTCAATTATCTCTACGGGAGCATCCCGTCCTGTAAGAACAAGCTCAAGACCTTCCGACTTTTTTTTAATCATATTTAAAATTTCATCTTGAGTAATAAATCCGTTTCTATGAGCTCCTAGAATTTCATCAAGCACAAGTATATCGCAATTACCTTCAACGGCAATACTAAGCGCTTCACTGAATCCGCTACGGGTCTCACTTCGGAGAATGTCACGCTCGGCATCATTCATATCCCAGATAAATTTACTCTGCGAGCTGTATCTCCGCACCTTAATCTCTGGTATACTCTTCTCTATGAGCATCACTTCGCCTGACTCACTATTTTTTAAAAACTGTATGAATATAATTTTAAGTCCCCGCCCTGCCCCACGAAGCGCAAGCCCCACAGCAGCAGTTGTTTTACCCTTACCATCCCCGGTATAAACCTGAACTAAACCTCTTTTCATTTTTCACCCTTTATCTTAATCGGGATACCCGAAACCGTAAAATACACTTCATCGGCTGAAGCTGCCAATTTCTGATTAGCTCGCCCTGCAATATCTGAAAAATGCCGGGATAGTGGTGAAACGGGAATAATACCCATACCAGTTTCATTCGAAACAATAACAGCATTACCGCTGAATTCTTTCGCCGATTTAATAAGCTCGTCAACTTCGGAATGAATTTTTTGTTCAATAAAGTTGACTTCATTAGCAGTAATATTATCCCAGTCCAGATCTCTATCTTCAAGCATGAAGTTGGTCACCATAATTGTAACACATTCAAAAAGAAGAGAGCTGCATGACACTGTATAATCAGATAAATTCTTCGCAAAAGCACTGTAACCTTCTACAGTTTTCCATAGGGGATTTCTTCTCTCTTTATGTATTCTTATTCTATTTTCCATCTCGTTGTCAAATGGGATTGCCGTTGCAGCATAAAGAACATCATCAATACCTTTAAGCAGGTCTTCTGAAAATTTGCTCTTGCCGCTCCGGGCTCCTCCTGTGACAAAAATCAGTTTACCCATGGATTATCTCACCCGCTCTTAAAATTAACTCATCTATATTATAAAAAATATTCTCCGTTTCACGGACCGGTCTTCTTATTACTATAATTACAACGCCCGATTGAGATGCTGCTTCAGCCTTCTCCACGACTCCCCCTTCAGCTCCGCTCTCTTTCGTAACAAGATACTTAATATCAAATTCTCTAATCAGCGCCTTTTCAAAATCAACGGAAAAAGTATGCTTCATTGCGATAATTCTTTCCGGTAGAAAACCTGATTGTGCGCATAGTGCAAGTGAGCTATCCAAAGGAAGAACTCTTGCAAATATCTTCTGCTTTTCCGTTTCCCTGAAATACCTGATATTTTTCGAACCAATAGTGAGAAGAACATTCCCCTCTCTCCCGGAAAGATAATCCGCCGCATCTGAATAAGAATTGAACTCCAACGATCCAGGGACATTCACCGGAAATCTTCCAAGCTCAAGCAGCGGGATACCTATTGTTTCAGAAACATGCAGAGCATTTTTCTTTACCTCTTCCGAATAGGGGTGACTTGCATCGATAATTAGTCTGACTTTAAGCTCAAGTGCAAGTTTTGTCATTTCAGACTTATCAAGGGGAGTATCTTTCATGTGCAGATTTTTATCCGGTATTATGAGAGAACCTCCGTACGTTGTTGCCGTAGTTGCCAGAACATTATAATCTGACGCAAGGAGCTTCTCTATAAGAACACGCCCCTTCTCTGTCCCGGCAATCACCCAGATCAAAGTCCGTAACCTCTTGGTGTAATCATTCTCCCCCGTGACACAAATGTTTCCGAATTCCCCACAATAATCGTTGTTGTCATATCTATTTCATGATTGAGCATATTGTCCAGGTCTGTGATAACAATAGATTCACCATCCCGCATTGCGTCTTTAACAATACCAACAGGTGTGCTCCCCGGCCGGTGTTTAAGTATTATATTACGAGCCTCTGAAAGTCCCGTAATTCTTGTTCTGCTCTTTGGATTATATATGCATATTACAAAGTCCGCCGAAGCCGCAGCTTCGAGCCGTTTATTAATCAGATCATGCTCTGTAAGAAGATCACTCAGGCTTATCGAAGCGTAATCATGCATAATCGGGGCGCCAAGGAGTGCTGCTGATGCCGAAGATGAGGTTATCCCCGGTATCACTTCAACTTCTATATCACTGTTGCTCTCTTCAACTATCTGAAACATCAGTCCGGCCATACCGTACACTCCGGAGTCACCACTGCTCACAAGCGCTACGGTTTTTCCTCCGAGTGCAAGTTCCAGAGCCTCACGGCATCGATCGGTCTCTTTTCTCATTCCGGAAACAAAGACATCTTTAAGTTTGAAACTCTTCTCAAGAATTTTAATGTAGGTTGTGTACCCCACGATAATGTCGGAATTCTCAATCACTTCACATGCCCGGACACTCATATGTTCTCGGCTACCCGGGCCTATTCCTGTTATAAATATTTTCCCCATAATTTTTCTATTCAATCTCCACAATCGGTCTTTCCATTATTGCCAGAGTCATTCCGTTTCTCTTTTTTTTAGAGAGTATAATTTTACTGTCTCTTCCTGATGCAAGATAAGCACAGGGCTCTGCAACGGCTCCTGCTCCGGTAGTCTCCCGAACAAAGTCAGAACTCTGGAAGAGATGTTCC
>JBBRFT010000263.1:0-5018 GCA_038241375.1 Spirochaetota bacterium | reverse complement strand
AGTACGATCATGGCAATATCATCATTGAGTTCACTCATTGCTGAATTGATAATTGTCTTGCCTGTAAAATTTTCTACTGCTTCTGCAATTTTTGCAATCATGATTTCCGGTTTTTTACGTGAATAGTTTTTTATCTCCTGATACATTCTCTCTTCAGTAAATAGATTTCTTGAATCATCCATTGCTTCACTTACACCATCAGTATACTGGAAAAATAGATCACCGGGCTTCAGTACAATACTCTTGACTGTAATTGTATCTGCAAAGATATCGTTATCATCCATTCCAACAGGGAGCCCGCCCCCTTCAAGAATTTCTATATCATTTTGTTTATACCGATACACAACGGGCCTCAAGTGACCGGCTGAGCAGTATTGAATTTCATTACTGTTTTTGTTTATTATACCTGTAAACATAGTAACAAATATATTAGGGGGAGTTTCTATAAAAATCTGTCTGTTAAGTTCAAGAAGCAGCTCTTTCAGTTCGACTACACCTCTTCTTAGTATCCCGTGAATATGTGCCCGAAGCATAGACATTACTATTGCAGGGCCTACACCATGACTTGAAACATCGGCGATACAAAAGAAAATACTCTCATCATCAAGCTGTATAAAATCATAATAATCCCCTCCAACGCCCTGCATTGAACGGTAAAAAGTACCTATTGAATAATAGCCTTCAAGATTTGACGGAATCTTTTCGGGCATAAGAATTTTCTGAATCTCACCGGCAGCTGCTATCTCACCTTCAAGCTCCTCCTTTTCACGAAGGCCATGCATCATGACATTAAGAGATGCTCCCAGATCCTCAATCTCATCAAGTCCCTTTTCCGGAAACTCCACTTTTAAATTACCTGAACCTGCAAGCCGGGCGCTACCTATAATATTCTGAATCCTTTTTACCATAAAACCGGCAAGAAAATATGTCAGAACAATCGCAATTAAAGCTGTTACTGCAGAATAAATTATCATTCTGTCTCTGTTATTTGTAATACTAAGAACTCCATCTGTTTTATCAATAAAAACTCCATGGAAACCCGATACATTCTGTTCCAGCAGGTTTTCTGCAAGTCCCCCTTTAAGAGAAGCACTCAGCATCCCAAGTTGCCCGGCAATAGGTGTACTATCTATAATCCACATATACTCTTCAACTTCGCTTCTGCTGTACGCCAGAACACCCTCATCAGCAAATTTTACATTTTTCAAACCATCTACATAATCAGGGATTCCGGTTTCACTCCGGGCACTCATAATCCAGCTGCGCAAAGTCTCCCATCTCTTTGTTTCAATTCCACGATTTTGAGATGATCTAAGATAATTTCTAAATTCTGCCGGATCGGGTTTCTGTTTAAGTATGGCGTATTCAAAGAGTGCAACTTCACGGATATAACGCATGGCATTACGGGCCGATAGTTTTTCTGATTTCCAGATATCTTCCCGTGCTTCGTCCATATCACGTTTTAATTTTTTAATTTCATCTTTCAAATCTTCCACAACAGCTTGTGATGATTCCAAATCATCATTATCTTCATCAGGCGAAATCTTTTTTTGTTCCCTGATCTCATTGATTTTTTTTAGCTCATCTGAAAGATTCTCTGATATTTCTTTTATTCTGGAATTGTAATATCCAGATATCTGTTTCATTTCATCTTTGTAGGGAGCAGTTTTATCAAACACATCCGCTCTTTCATTCAGAAGCTTTCTGTAATTGGAATACAATTTATTGAATTCGGGATCACTACCCGGAACCTTCTTGCTATCCTTCAGATCATTAAGTCTGATGCTGATATTCCGTGTTGTTTCAGATATTTCAGAAGATATGCGCACATCTTCTTTTAAAAATTTCATCCATTTACCCGAATTCGAATCAAGATCTTTTATAATCGATATAAGCATCTCTGATGTAGCAGGATTTTTATATACGGGAACATAACGTACATGATATGATTTTTTATCAGTTATATAATCGTACTCATGCGAACTGATTGATGAATAAATATCAATCCCTTTAAAAAATTCAGCCTTGTCATTTAAAAATGTTTTATTTTCAAACAACGGTGCAAATCTGGCCAGACTCTCTCTGAAATATCCCCCGGTGTCACTTTTGATTTCTCCATTGTAATCATAAGTAATGATTCTGATATTGCTATTATAAATCCCTGTATTCTCAAGCCTCTTAAGCTGAAAATAATAATAACTATTAAGTGCATTTCTAAAGACTTTGTCAGTAGCAGCTATCCTCTTTCTCTCTGATGCCAGCCTTATTTCGATTTTCCGGTTTTCATCATTAATCCCTTTAACAGATTTAATTTCTTTTTCAGCTGAGGAGGAGAGCAGATTCAGTTTATTATTATTCTCTTCAAATTTATCCTGAAGAATATCGATTCGATGCTGAATGACCATGACTTTATTTGCTCTACTCTGAATAACAGCAAATTCACTGCCGGAGATATCCCTTCCATCAGACTGCTCAAGCTGAGAAGCTGTTTTTTTTTCAAGATCAGAAATATCTTTTTTTGAAAGATAAGTACTGTAGTAGGATTCATAACCTTTGTAATAATAATCATACCTGACTTTCATCCCGAGTTTTTTCCCGAAACTTAGAAAGGCATTGGTAACAGAATCTTTTTTTCTTAATGAATAAGTTTTGTATTTTTTTAAATCTTTACTTTTCTGATTTACTCTTATTTTTAAATCTTCAATAAGAAGGAGATTTGACCTGATGCTTTCCATAGAATTTACGATAGGATTTATATAATTAAGAGAATTCTCCGTCTCATCATTAAAACTTTTCCGTAGAATACTGCTCTGGTTTACATAATTGATATAAGTAGCCGCAGCTAAGATAACAGATATAAAAACACCTATAAAAAAAGAAAATTTAAATCTTATTCCAGGCATCAATTTTCTTAATACAGCTTTTTTCCGGATATAACCGCTTATTGAAATTCTATTTATTTTCATTGATTTTCTCTTTTATAAGGATAAGACGATTTCCGCCTTCAGGATTTTTTTCGTAACGCACTTCCATTATACGCCTGATTATATCGATTCCCAGTCCGCTATCCAATCCTTCATCATGATACTTTTCTATATCGGGAGGTTCAGATTCAAGAGGATTATAATCAGAGGCTGTGTCACTTATTATAAATTTAAATGAATCAGGGTCTGATTCCATATCAATTTCTATTATTTTAGTTTCATCATAATTATAACCATGCGTTATAATATTAGATACCGCCTCATCTATTGCAAGCACAACCCGTCCTATTTCCGTATCATTTAGTGATTTCCCCAGAAAACCGGATACCTCCTTCCGTAGCGTAGACAGCTCTGAAAGAACGGCCTGAATTGAAATACTCTTTTTCATTCAGAGAGCTTTTACCTCTGCTATTGAGGAATTAATATCATTTTTAATCGTAATTTTCTTTGTGAAATACATTACGTCAAGAGTATCATAAACAACTTTATTTACGCATGCAATTGACATCTTCCCATCTTTCTCCTTTATCACATGAAGTGCGGCATTAAGAACTCCAATACCAGCAGATGATATGTAATTGAGACCTGTGAAATCAAAAACAATTCGCGTGTTCCCTGCAGATATATTTTTATCTATTGCTTCTTTAAAAGCTGGAGATGTATGAGCATCTATATCTCCGGATAATCCAATTATACACACTCCGTCAGTTATCCTTTCAGTTATTTTTAAAATTGCTTCTCCCATTATTTCTCCTCACTTTTTCCCGGTTTTTAAATCTTCCCATAAACTCTTATCAGATATCATTTTATAGAGAATCCGCTCAAGCCTGTCAATATCATAGAAATAACGGGCAGATGAATCTCCCTCGAAAATATACCCGTATTTCCTGATTGCAGTTACAGTAGTCCCGATATCACCTTTAAGAATACCCTGTGTTATTTTATAATATAAATCTATTGCCATTGTACTTTTCAATTCATCTTCAAATCCCGGTGATCTATTATCCATTGCTTTTACAAGTTTTTCAACATCATTCCGGGCATAGTCTTCACCATCTGAATAACGGATAATATATGAGGAGAGAAGTTTCCGGCATTTTGGTATATTATAATACTGGCTCGCAACAAGAATGTTTTCATACAATCTTTGAATTTCGCTGTCGAGTTTAATCTTTTCAGTATCTACGGAAAGTTTAACAGGATCTATTGAAGTTTTAAGCTCGTCAACATGAGCACTGGAAACTGCTTCGGTAAAAAGCTCTTCTCTTTTTTCACTGTAAACTTTTGCGAATCCGCTAAGAGAAGGTGTTATAATATCCGCAAATTCAATTGCTTCGGTGCTTGATGAAACTGCAGTGTGCATCTGCATCTTCTCAAGGAAAAAAATTGAACTATCCCCAACTGCAGCAAGGCTCTCTTCCAATGATATACATATTATTTTTTTACATCTGGGGGCTATTGTATACAGATAAGCAGTGTCAGCGGAATCTCTATTCAGTCTTTCGGTAAGTTTACGTCTACTTTGCCCTGACGATTCTGCATGCCATCCTGCATTCATAAGAGGTTTATAAAGATAATCAATAAATGGCGTTTTACCATACATTGCAAGTGTACGAATATCTTTTACCAACTCCTGCGCGGTAGTTAACGGTACTTTCAGTTTATCGTGCATAATTTTTTTCTTCCGGATATTATTATGAAATCTGAAACCAGCTTTAGCACATTCATCGCGGCTATCTGATAAAATCAGAGAGTCTCTTTTTTAACTGTGACATAACGCTCAGATGTTCCTGCTCCTCTATATAATCATCAGAATTAATCATGAAGTCAACATATATTTAGTCTAAATCTGGTTATTAAAGCCTTCAATTTTATCATAGTAATTCATTTACATCTTTTCTTCCGAAATTCATTTAGAATTTGAGCTTTCATTTTAATTTCCGTCTACCGGATAAGCAGCAATTTATTTTTACGGCACCGTGCTTCGCATTGTGTCCGAAGATAATTCGGTAACCGCACAAGAAGTGATTTACT
>JBBRFT010000262.1:0-5024 GCA_038241375.1 Spirochaetota bacterium | reverse complement strand
GAATGATGCGAGTAAAATTTTCCCTGAAGTTTACGGTTTCAGTGTTAAACTCACTGAGGTTGATGAAATTAATAAAATTATGGCAATGTACACTTTCGGGAATCATATAGTTTACGGATATTATCTTCAGTTTAAAACTTTTTATTACAGAGAAAATCCCATGTCGGAAGTAAAACCAAAATTGAAATATTCTGTTTACAGCAAACATACTCAGGATCCGATAATAATTGAGTATGTAGAAAATCTGTTTAAAATCAGGAAACCAACCGCCAGCTTTGTCAAATAGTTCATCTGTATCGGATTAAAAAAACCGGTGGTGGAGTTGATTCCCGAAGTGAATTAGAAACGGAATTGATTTTATTGCCGGAATTTATTAAGTCATTACAGCATGCTATATCTAGTTTCAGACAGGAGTCTGTCTTGATGAAAAAGTGGCTATATTCTGTCGACAATGCAATCGAAGGAATCCTGTACGCTGCCAAAACGCAGAGACACGTAAGATTTCATCTCTACTCTGCCTCCGCGCTTCTTCTCATATGCTTTACTTTCGGGATTAGTAAATGGGAATTTATTATCCTTACTACAATGGCGACTCTTGTTATAGTCGCCGAGATGATTAATTCCGCAATTGAATCAGTAGTTGATCTTGTTTCTCCTCACAAGCAGGAAAGAGCCCGGATTGCCAAGGATATTGCTGCCGGTGCTGTTCTCATACCTTCATTTGTGTCCCTGGTGGCGGCATATTTTATTCTAAAACCGTATGTTTCAGATTTTTATTATAACGGAATAAAAATTGCGCGGCATTCCGGAGATGATATAGCAGTTACGTCATTAATTATTATTATGATTTTTGTAGTGATTTTAAAAGCATATCTAGGTCAGGTCCATCCGCTAAAAGGGGGGATGCCCTCGGGACACGCGGCTCTTTCATTTTCTCTATTTGTCTCAATTTCCCTGACCCATTCCTCTCTCCCTGTTATTATATTATCCTTAATATTTGCAGTTATTGTTTCAGCGAGCAGAATTTTTCTGAAGATACATTTATTTGTTGAGGTTCTGGCTGGAGCAGTACTAGGCTTTGTTGTCACATTTTTGCTGTTTAAAATGTTTTACTAAGTAGTGTCAAATGGGGTCATATGAAATCACTTAGAGAAATTTTCAGAATAGGTCTTGGTCCATCCAGCAGTCATACAATGGGACCTTCTTATGCGGCTCAGATATTTAAACAGCGGACTGAAAATGCGGCTAAGTATCGTGTTTCACTTTATGGAAGCCTTGCTCTTACGGGGAAGGGTCATCTTACCGATTCTGCAATTATTAATGCTCTGTTCCCCGTTGAGTGTGAAATTATCTGGAATAAAAAAAAAGAACTTCCGCTGCATCCTAACGGAATTTATTTCGAGGCTCTGACTTCTCATGGGGAGGTTTTTGAGGATTGGACTGTTTATAGTATTGGCGGAGGAGCTTTGATGGATAAGCCCGGAGGTTTTGATACAAAAGAGGTTTATCCTTTCAGCAAAATGTCAGAGCTTCTTAAACTCTGCGAGAATGAGGGGAAAACCATCTGGAACTATGTCGATCAGTATGAGGGGCCGGAGATATGGGATTATCTTCGAGATGTTCTTGATGTAATGAAAAAAGCTATCGATCGAGGGATTGACGCAGAGGGAGTTCTTCCAGGTGGGCTTAATCTTGGACGAAAAGCCTCATCGTATTATACCAGAACTATACAGAGCAAAGGATTTATAGAAAAAACAGGAACTATTTTTTCATACGCTTTGGCAGTATCTGAAGAGAATGCAGCCGGAGGGGAAATTGTCACTGCCCCCACATGTGGAGCTGCCGGGGTCTTACCTGCGGTTCTTTTCTTTATGAAAAATTTCTATAATCTGAGTGATGAAAAAATACTCAGGGCACTGGCAACTGCCGGTCTGATCGGAAATTTTATAAAGAAAAATGCATCAATATCCGGTGCTGAAGTGGGATGTCAGGGCGAGGTCGGCTCGGCTTGCGCCATGGCTGCCGGTGCTGCTGCACAGCTTATGGGGGGCACTCCCCGTCACGTGGAATACGCTGCAGAGATGGGTCTTGAACATCACCTGGGGCTTACCTGTGATCCGATAATGGGACTTGTCCAGATTCCTTGTATAGAACGAAATGCAATCGCCGCAGTGAGGGCAATGGACTGCGCCACATACGTACTTCTTTCCGATGGCAGGCATATGGTTTCTTTTGATGAAGTTGTGATTACAATGATGCAGACAGGGAAAGACATGAAGAGCCGGTATCGTGAAACATCAAAAGGGGGACTGGCATTTTTCCACAGGGAAAAGAAGGGTCCGAAAAAAGAGAAGAAATAAATCCGGATTCTGCATTTTTATACAGTATAATTATTTATAAGTTTCGAATTTTTTAAACTCACCCCCGATCCCGATGCCATTAAATTAAGCCCCCTAAATCCCCCGGAGGGTGACTTCTAAATCTGTTAAAAAATTGGAATTTTATGTAATATGGTCTTTAAGCCCTCATATATTATCTCCGGGGTTTGGGCTGCACCAGCCGGAATGAGTTTAAAAGTATTAATTAAAAATACTCGGTCAAAGTATTAGTGACTGCACTCGTGGCCGTGATCACTGCAGCCTGCACCTGAATCAGTTAAATTCCCTGAAATCCATTCGTCCGCAACTGCTCTTACATCTCCGGAACATCCTCTGACTACTTTAATACCGTTGCTTCCAAGAACGTTTACAGCTCCGTCACCCATGTTTCCTGCAAGCATCACTTTTACACCGAGTTCAGCAAGTGTTCCTGCAATATTAGATTTGCATCCGCATCCCACTGGTGATTGAACTTTCTCTTCCAGTATAATCTCTTTATTCTCATTCAGGGTAAATACTGTGAAATACTCACAGTGTCCAAAGTGGCTGTCGATAGTGCTGTTGTCTTTCGTTGGTAATGCAATTTTCATATAGTTTTCTCCATATTGTCTGATGATTTTTATTTGCTGTATTGTCCGAGTATAAGAGCTCTGGAACTCAAATTAGTTTCCGGTAAAACTGGCCGGGGAGCAATTTTATCAATGATTTTTAACTAGATATAACAATACTTAAAACAGTAAACATTTATGCAACTGTAATTCTTACGAAATATTCATAATTGCTTAGGGGAGTCCCAATAACTCTATTTTTACAGAGGCAAAGTGGCGGTAGCACCTTTATAAATCTTGCAGGGCTCCCTGCGATTCCGGGAACGGAGTTTTTGGGAACGCCCTTTAGTTACAGATCGATGCAGTTGGAAACGTAGGATAGTAATTCCGGCTGAGAAATGATATGTCATGGAGCGATTTACTGAGATATATTGAGAAACAATTATTAGTTAAATAAAAGCCCCGATATGCAATCGGGGCTTTTATTTGGTTCAGAAGGTCTTTTAATCAATCTTCTAATTCAACAATAGCGGCATCTGGTGCATTCTTCTTTATAGATTCAATACATTTAAGACAATTTGCTTTTTGTGTATAACCTTCACCGCTGGCTATTATTTCGCCATTTCCTGCTTTCATTCTAAAGCGATATTCACCTTTTTTATCTTTGTAAACTTCAAATTTTGCAGACATAGAATCCTCCATATGTGTTTTTTAAAAGCCTCTATTAATTGTATAATACTATTTATTTTGCGCTAATTTTCTGAACAAGGTCAATACATTTTTTACATTAATTTTGATTAATATAATCATGCTCAGTGGCAATTTATTATTGGGGGCACAGCGATTTGCGCTTTGCCCATAATCCCCCATTTCCAGCGTATGCGAAGCATACACACCCAAAAAATAATTGCTGCCGCCACGCTCTGACATCTGAATTTACAATTGTTGATGACATTATTAAGGTCTTTATATTTTGTTGCAGAATACAGATTTTAATCTGTCGAGGAAATATAATCCATTGCCGGATTATTATTTTAATTATGGTGTAAAATGAAAAGAAAATCGAAAGTATATTATTTAATTATATCTATTTTAATTACGGGGATTTCTATTTATGCTGATCCTATTAATTCCCGAGAGGAATCATCGGCATATCCTAAAGGGTATTATAACGGAGACCCACTCCCTGAGAAAACAGCCTATCTTACCTTTGATGACGGCCCATCTGAATGGACCGAAAGTATACTTGAAACTCTGAAAAAAGAGAATGTGAAAGCTACATTTTTTATTTGTGCTTACTGGAATTATAAAACGATTACAGGACCCGGTTCTTTCGATAAATTCAAGGGATCTCTTCTTCGAATGAAGAGAGAGGGGCATGTTCTTGGTAATCACACCTTCGCACATAAAAGTATTCCAGTGCTGTCTCCCGATAAAATAAGGAGACAGTTCACCTATAATCAGATTCTTTTAAACAAAGCATTGGGCAATGATGCTCCCGATATGACAATTTTGCGTATGCCGCAGGGGCAGCCATGGTCAAGGCAAACATCGCTGCAGAGAAAGGAATATGTCGGGAGCATTGTCCGGGATATTGGTATTGTGGCAATGTGGACAAAGGAGTCCGACTCTTCTGATGCATGGAACTGGGCAAGGGGGGAGTGGTTTAAATCATCTGCCAGGGTAGACACAAAAAATCCGTCCTTCATAAAAAAAAGTGTCAGAGTACATGACCGAATTATTTCAAATGCTGACGGCAGAGGGATGGTTATTCTCATGCACGATACCCATCTTGTCACACGCGATGTCCTGTCATCCATTATAAAAGAATTAAAAGAGAGAGGTTACCGTTTTGCCACTATGGAGGATTTTGTCATGTGGAAGTATGGTAAAAGCAGCAAAGAACTGATCAGATCAAAATGATAAGTCCTTTAAGGTCATCATATAATTATAGCATTTAACGAATGAAATAGTACACAATCGGTCATTTCGAAGAAGCGATAGCGACTGAGAAATCTCATTCTTTGCCTTAAATTTAAGGTTTCTCACATACTTTCGAAATGACAAGATCTAAATCAATCGTTAACTGTTATAGTCA
>JBBRFT010000261.1:0-5056 GCA_038241375.1 Spirochaetota bacterium | reverse complement strand
CCCTGGAAAAATCGAGCCCAATATCATAACTGTTAAAATGATTGTTACTGAAAACATACTGCGTGTATCCGAAGCCAAGTCCAAAATTAACCGTATTGTCATCAGAATTAAAAAAGAATAATTTTACTTTCGGATTCAATCTTCCGCCCCACTTACCGGATATATTGTGTATTATTTCATACGCAGCAAGATGTTCATCATAATCAATATAATCTTCATCAGCCTCATCAGCGTTTTTATATGTTTTAATTTTCTTTACATAGACTGGTCCGGTATTTATTGAAAAACAAATATTCAGCCATTTTGAATTTTTTTTATGGTAAGAATAACCTATTACTGGTGAAATCATTTCAATAGTCCCTTTCTTGTTTGGTATAAAAAATAAAAGTTCCGGTATTAAGGGCAAGTATCCAAAACCGAATACACTATATACTCTATCAATACTATTGCTAGGCGAACCTAATACAAAAGCTGTCACGTTATAACCAATATCCAAAGAATAAAAGTCTTTGTTTTTAGAAGATTCGTTAAAGCTTATAGATGCGGTATGACTCCAGACACCGGCAATCTTTGAACCATATCTAATAAGTGTTGGAATTTCCTGATCGTAATTGAATGTGTATTTGTTTTTATCTGCAATATTCTCATCTGCAAGTAAATTGTTGGGAATTAAAGTTAAAACTATCAGGTTAATCAGTAATAGAATATATAAATTTATTTTTTTCATTACAATTCATCCTTTCAGTAATTTTCTGTTTCAATATAGAACCAGCCCAGAGCGCCATAGCTGCTGTTACCTAAACTTATTCTTCCATCGGTTGATCCATAAATACTTATGAGACCCGATGAATTAATAAACATATTACGGAAATACGCATTACCGCTGTGCAGCGGTAAAGATTTGATTTTTTCAAAATCTCCATCGCTGCTCAGAATCCGTATTGAAATACCGGGTGCAGAGAGAACGTATGCTCTTTGCGGGGCAGTTATCTTTAAACACTATACTTGAATTATTATTACTGTTAAGCCTTATATTATTTTTACTCTTAGTGTCAGTTTCAGATATATCCGCTTCATTTTTTATCGCCAGCTTTTTCTGTACAGATTTTACAGCAGAAGGATTAGCTTCGAAAAAGTATGCATTTTAATATAGGTCTCAGGTTTTAATGCTGTAATGTATATTCCCGGTATCTGAGTATTTAAAACAAATTTTCTATTTGTTTTATTCGTTTGATATTTACAGAGTGTAAACTCCCCTCTGCTTTTATCAAAATAGTAAAGCCCTATGTCATTCTCTGTTATTGCCGGAATACCCTGAAAGTGAAAAAACTGCAAGGTTGAATACTAAAAGCATTACCGGGATTGATTTACGTATTGTATTGTATTGTATTGTATTGCCATTAATTATACTCCCGCTTATGAAAATTGTTTCAGTATATAATCATGTAAACTGCATAAAGTCAACTACAACTTTAAATTCACTCTACTTTATCGCAAAAAAACTAAGTCATTATAGACATCAGGTATCCAGACACCTCCTCCTACTAAATTAACCGGCAAACTTAAGCCTCCATCACTGGAGGCCTTTTTTTGTACTGAATTTATTGATATTCTCTGTATTAATTCCTGAACTTTTCTTTTTAGGAAAGAGCGTTAAACCTCAGAGAATATTATAATAAAACTCTGGGGTTGAAGGATTATAATGAATCTTATCGGTAGAATGAATCAGTACATTCTTGACAAAAAGTATTCAATACGACCTGTTTAATTTAAATTTTTTCCTGGTAGTTTCATGATATCCCATGAGAGCCTTTTTAAAAACACACATTCCCTGGTGGGGTTGGATGTGTCAGATTTTACGTGACCTTGAAAAGTCCAGCCCGCTCGCATAGCCTCGAAGATGAGATCAGTCATTTCTTCAGATCGACCAGTAGGGGCTGTTGCGATCCATCAATATAAATACGACCACCGCTGAGCACTTTCAACTTACTTTTCAATGGTACCTTCAGCTTATGCCTGCCGACCTCGACCAAACGGCCGTCAACCAGCGCTACCAGACGCAAGTTTCTGCGCGCTGAATCCGGCACCACCAGAATCATTCGCCCATCAACCTGAAGCGGCGTCGATAAGCCAAGATCAACCGATCCGTAAACATGGTTTGAAAAACCGTTCAGAGCTGTAATCTCCACCAACCGCTTCCCTTCTTTGCGGAAAATCTTCAAGGTGCCACCGATATGCGGGGTCACCACCGCTGCGATCTCAGCCACACCATCACCGTCTAAATCGGCTACGCCTACCGGATTCATCCAGCGCATTGAGGTACCGATAAAAGCCGATTGGGCTGCCGGAACCAGTTTATCCCCGCTCAGTTGCAGTAGCATCAGCCGGGCACCACCATCGTGACCGCTGACGATAGTCAGCAAGTGGGGTTCAGCACCAGCGGCCAGGCGAACCAGGCGCGGTGCCAGATCCTCAAAGACCAAATCTGCCGGCAACTCGAAGCTCAGAGTTCGCCCGCCGTCTGTCGTTGTCATGACAGATGTGTATTCATGGGGTTTCCCGAGCGCAAAATGGCCGTAGCGATCTGTAGCATCGAAGTATCGGGCAGCGACAATTTCCTCGGCAGACCCCTTAATGACTATCACCAGCAGCAACAACACAGAAATCGTGATAACCTGTACTTTGTTTCGCATGAAGAAGCCCCCTTTTTTCGTCTTTTCTCGACTACTGTTTTCGACATCATCCACCAATATACTGAACTTTTTATAATTTATAATTACATCTCCCCGCAGCGGAACTAATAATTACCCACATCTCTTATTTTTGATATTAAATCATCCTGCGAAGCTCTCTCACCCCGGTCGTTGGCAAGACTATAGTAATTAAAACTATTATTCTCGATCAATTTAATAGAGAATCATATATCAAATTCCCCCTCCGGGGACTTATAGGGCTGCACAAAAAGATAGGGAGAACCCAAAGGCTACAGTAATATACAAATCAGTTCAGTATCTTCTCCAGTATAACCCGGGTGATCATATATGTCGGTTTAATCCCCTCATCCCCCAGAGCGCCCGATGCGAGAGTCTGTCCGCTTAGAATAGGGTTATCTGATGCATAATAGGCGTAACGCACTCGTGTATCTCGAGGGATGTGTCCTCTGATTATAGCTGCGTTTAATGCACGATGGTAATGCCCACCCTCCATCTCTAGCCCCACAGCCTTCCATGTGGACTTCTGAAATTTCTCAAGGACATCGGTATTCTGCAGCGAAGTTCCAAGAACTGTAACTATCGGTCCCACATAAACAGGAATTGATCCGTCAAAATCGCGCGGATCCAGATCGTTCTCAACAATGTAGTTATGAGGATTCCCTTCGAAAACATGGGCAGTGGGGAGCATGATATCCCCCTTCTGCCCTGGAAGAATTCCCGCCTTTCCCATAATGGAGATAGACTTAAAATGAAAAAAATGATCTTTATCATCAATTATATGCGGACTTAAAAGCTCATCCATAACCTCATAGGCCTGTGCGCCAAAGGCGTAGTCGATAACAAGTATTACCGGTTTCTGCTCGGGAGCATACACATTGGTAATCTGAATTTCCGGGTGAACTTCAATTCCATTAAATGCCGCCATATCAATTATCTGACAGTCAATTGAAAAACCGGAGTTATCCGGCAGTTCCGTTAAACCATGTTCTAAGGCAAAACTTTTTATCCGGCTCTGAAACTCCTTCGCTCTTGTAATAAATTCATAGAGATCCTCTTTCCCATGGCCTCTTTTATCTTTCAATGCTTCCCATGAATAAAGTGCATTCATTACACTATGCATATTAGCACTTATAATATGAAGTGGACGTTTTTCTAAACCGAGTTCAAGAACCTTTTTCTTAACTTTGTCCGCCCATAGAGTTCCAAATTTATGCCTTCCTATCATATCGCGCAGTGAGGGGGTAAAATATATCATCAGCATACTGTCTTTATCATTCTCATCTTCAAGAGCCCGTATACCCAGATCATAAATTATTTTAAACAATCCGTTATTGCTCTGCTTCCCGTTTTTAGAATCTTCAAGATACTGGAATGTTTCCCTTGTTTCGCTGAATGTTCTCCCCAGTATTATGCTGAGATTCCATAATGCCCGGTCAAGCTCTGGCCCCTGAAGTGATCCGATCTTAACTTGCTTCTCCAGAATTACCCACTCTGCAGTCTTATTTCCCGTTTCATCAATCATCTGATTCTTAATTTTATGCGCCTCAATGTTAAGAAAAGTAAGATGAGTCAGAATGTCGTATATCTCACTCATCCCCTGTGTGATGATAAAATTAATCTCATGATCACTTATACGATATGATACTCTCCGCCTCTTCAGCGGAACAATTTTTTCAAAAGCGGTATGATCCAGTTTCTCCTCTGCAGTGAGTATTATACGGTTACATTCTTCAATACCCTTCGGGAGACGGTCTGTTACATATTCAAGACCTTTAAGTTCAATTATTCTGGAATCGTTCATAGTTCCATATATCTCAGGCGAGAGCATTTTAAGACTCTCTTCAAGTGTCTGCCCTGAACGTCCCGATGGTTTATAATATCCTCTGAGAGCAAGCGCGTCAGCAGTCACCTTAAAAGTACGGATAGCAATTCGCCCTCTCTGAGCTTTAGTCATAGTTTCCAATGTTACACCTCTCAATTATGAACTACTGAAGTCAAAATAGTAAAGAAATAGATAAATGTAAAGTAACTTTCCCCCCATCCGCCCTTTGGGCACCTTCCCCATGAAAAACGGGGAAGGCATTGTAGTTGAAAATTTTATGGTATTCATTATTTCTTATCGGAATACAAAAACAAGGGCCCAAGCCCTTGCACTCCGCCTTCCCCTTCTCATCAAGGGGAAGGTGCCCGACAGGGCGGATGGGGAGAGATTTTTTTATCCCGATTCATCTTAAATCTTCTTGACTGAAAATAAATAAAAAATAATAATTCATTTAAGTTGGGGTGGTTCGTTAACGAGCCTGAGATTATACCCGTATAACCTGATCCGGATAATGCCGGCG
>JBBRFT010000260.1:0-5095 GCA_038241375.1 Spirochaetota bacterium | reverse complement strand
AGAATAAAATCTACAAATAGTTTACGACTCCGCGGATCATCAGCTTTTATTATAATTTTTTTATGGAATCTAAGCAGAGGAACGGCTTCCTCAACAGTATGTATAAGATCCTGGTCTTTATCCCTGAATATATTGTAAATGACAATAATCTGTTTATCCATCTCCCTGGCTTCTTCAATAAGTCGTGCCTCTGCCTTAAATTCAGCCGTTGAAGGATCAATTATAAGAAGAAGAAGATCCGTCTCTTTCAGATCGTTCATAACCTTTTTTTTCTTCTTCTCACCAAGAATTCCATGTTCATCAATACCGGCCGTATCAAAAATTCGAACAGGGCCTATACCGTGAATCTCCATGAGAGAAATTTTTGTATCAGATGTTGTCCCCGGAGTGGAGTCTACAATTGAAGTATCCTGTTGTGTGAGGAGATTCATCACAGAACTCTTACCGGCATTCATCTTTCCGAATATCCCGATATTTTCTCTTTCAACCGGCAGTGACATTATCTGTTCTCCTTATGTAATGGATTGAGGTACCGGGATCTTCGATGACCGGAACAAGTCCCAGAGCTGTTATTTTTTCTTTCAACAAATTTATATACATACTGCTGTCCCCGGAACCTGCCGGTTTGTTGTCGTAAAGGTTATAATCACCTCTATGTTCAAATGGAGAGAATTGCGGCATTACAACATTAGCTCCAGCCATAAGCCCGGATTCCCGACCGGCAGGGGAAAGAGTCTCAAGCGCAGTTGTAGATGCAATATTTATATCAGGCATAACAATACGCAGAACAGCAAGCATGTTAAGCCCAAGGTTTAAACTCTCTTCAGCAGAGTATACAAATTTACCAAAAGGTGTGCCGCCGTGGGGAATAAACGGTCCCATTCCGCACATGTCGATATCAAGGGTCCGGAAAAAAAGTATATCATCTGCCATGTTTTCAATAGTCTGATAAGGTGAGTTAATCATCACACCTGTACCAACCTGAAAACCTGTTTCGCGCAGATTATTCAGAGATTGTAACCTCTCTTTATAACTCATTGATTCGGGATGGAGCCTGTTATAATGCTCCTCATTTGAAGACTCAATGCGAAGAAGATATCGCGCTGCGCCGGCCTTATAAAACTCTTCAAACACTTTCCGGTCCTGCTCTCCGGATGAAAGCGTAATGACCATAAATGGATATCTCTCTTTTATAAGACGGAGCGAAGCTGTTACAAGTGAAATAAACGTCCTATCTCTTCTCTCCCCTGACTGAAGCACAACTGATGTGAGCCCTGACTCAGCTGCCGTATCAGCAGCACCAAGTATCTCGTCAGAAGTGAGTTCATATCTTTTCACATCTTTATTTGATTTTCTGATCCCGCAGTAGAAGCAGTCGTTTGCACATATATTTGAAAACTCAATCAGTCCGCGGATATAAACACGGTCTGAGATGGTATCGCGCCGTACAAGCGAAGCTTTCTTATGCAGCTCTGCCTGCTCTACGCCCCGGAGAGTTAGCAGTTCAACAATCTCTTTTTTAGAAATAGATGTCACGTTTACCATTCTCAATTTTCAGAAGATTCTCTTCAGTGGCGATACGTCTTTTATTATCCGGAATTGTTCCCAATTCTCTTTTTATAATATCTTCACCAAGGCGCCGTGTCTTCTCATCGGCATAATCTATGAGATACTCCTTCAGAGTAAGCAGAGCATTGGGCTGGCAGTGAAGCTTTATCAGCCCCGGTTTTGCCATATCCATAAAATCTTTCCCCACTCTGCCCCGTCTGTAACAGCCGGTGCAGAAAGACGGGACAAATCCCTCTTCAATCACAGAAGTTATAACCTCTCCGGTGCTCCTTGTGTCGTTAAGAGAAAACTGACCTGAATCATGCTCATCCTTCCCGTAACCTCCCGGATCCGTCCTTGAACCAGCGCTAATCTGTGAAACCCCTAAGTGCATCAACTCAGTTCTCATCGCGGCGTTCTCTCTCGTGGAAAGAATAATCCCGGTATAAGGCACTGAACATCTGAGCACAGCAATGATCTTTTTAAAATCTCTATCCGATACGGGATGAGGTACCGTTTCAGCACATGGAGCGTTCTCTGCATATTCTATTCGAGGAACTGAAATAGTATGCGGCCCCACTCCGAATTTTTCATCAAGATGTTTCGCGTGAGTCAAAAGGCTCAATGTCTCGAACTTATAGTCGTAAAGGCCAAAGAGTGCACCTATACCTACGTCGTGCATCCCGTTTTCAAGTGCCCGATCCATTACATTAAGCCGCCAGTTATAGTCTCTTTTTTTCCCCGACGGGTGAACACGTTCATAAGTCTCCCGGTGGTATGTCTCCTGAAAAACAATATAGGTCCCTATCTTCTTATCATGCAGTTTATTAAACTCTTCAGGTGCAAGAGGTGCTACTTCAATATTAATCCGTCTTATGGAACTCCCCTTTGAATCGGTAACAGAATAAGCTGCTTCGATACACTTAATAAAATAATCAAAAGAGGATTCTGTCGGATGTTCCCCCATGAGCATTAAAATTCTTTTATGCCCCTGTTCAAGAAGAAGTTTTACTTCATCTTTTACTTCATCTATATTAAGACATTTTCGTTCAATGTTTTTATTATCAATTCTAAATCCGCAATAGAGGCAGTTATTGGTGCAGTAATTTGAAACATAAAGAGGGGCAAAAAGAACCATCCTGTTTCCGTAAATCGTCTGTTTAATATCAAAAGCAGTTTTAAACAGCATTTCAAGCTGTTCAGCATCAGTAATATTTAAAAGTACAGAAGCCTCTTCAGGGTTCAGCCCTTTCAGGTTCCCTGCTCTAATAAGAATATTCTCAACATCGCTATTTGATGGTTCTGAATTTTTCTGCAGCAGAGAGTTTATTTCATCTTCATCGATAAATGCGGTATGCATTTTATTACTCCATGGAGCTTTATTACGGCAAATCTCAATCAATTAGTCCCATAAGCTCATCGGGAGTGAGCGGTTTTGACATTGAACCATTAAATCCCATTTCATGAATTTCCGGTATATCCACAGCTTCATGCCCCACCGCGCTTATCAGATATATTTTTACATCCTTATCAGTTTCACGGATTTTCTTACATACAGTTACCCCGGAATCAAACTTCTCCATCATAAGATCCAGAAATATTATATCCGGCTTAAATTCAGAAAATTTTTCAAGAGCCTCCTCTCCGCTTGAAGCAGTAATTACATCATGGCCTCTGTTCTTTAAAATAACAAGCATTGAAGTTACAATATCATAATCATCATCAGCAACAAGAACTTTTCGCCTGGTCATATTTCTTCTCCATTTACAACTTTGTAATATCTAAATTTTCAAGTTAATCTTAAACTATCAGGAAACAGCCAGCCCCCTATCTCCGGGGATTTAGGGGGCTTTCCAGGGAGGATTTATTATCCACATAAAATTCAGGTTGTTATCTGCCTCCGGAATACAGGGGGCAGATAGATTTGTTGAGATATAGTATTTTACTCCAGCTGCTTCTCCAGCCGCATATTGTTAAACTTCATGCATAACAAAAACTCATTAAGATCAATTATATGTTTTACTATTTTAAAATTAATTCTTTTTACATATTCACTCCGGTTAAAAAAACCGGAGTCGCTCATCAATGCTCTGTCTATCTGCCTCTTGGAAACTTCAGAAAAAGTAAGATTATAAAAATCCATAAACGATTCTTTATTTGAATAAATTTCAAACTCGGACTTGGCATTTACTATTTCATTAAGAAACAGTACCTCTTTTAAAGAAAAGAATGAAAGGTTTTTACGTAATTCAAAAATCTTATTGCCGGTTACTATCTCAATGTTGACCGTAACATAACGGACATCATTATTTTCATCGACAATTGGAGTCATGAGCCCTTCGAGAATTTCATCACGGTTTATATCTACAAAGCGTTTTTTACATCTTCCGGCTATACAGTCAGTGAAAGTTTTAACTCTTCCCTCTAAAATTATCTCACCCCAGTTCCCGGTCAGTATAAGATCGGAGTATGTCATCCCTTCTATTATACCTTTCTGATCAGGAAGTTTTCTGTTAAGATCATCAATTACAAATCTCCGGAGAGCTTCATTGACTGCGAGAATCCTACCATTAGGATTAAGTATCAGATATAAGCTGTCGAGAGTATCCAGGAACTGCTGGTAATTTAAAATTGTAATCAGATCTTTCAAAATAGTTTACCATCGTAAAATTTAGTTTTGCTAAAAACTCTGAATATTGACTTACTTTCCAAAATAACAGGAAGAACTGCGGACTTATAAAAGAGCTACCTTCCCTTAAACCCTGTAAATATTGAGTTATTAAGACTGCCCTAAACTTTGTGAGTATCGGACCGTTACCGTGAAGTCAAGTATAATTTCAATCCGGTATATCAGACTTATTGATTCATATTATGAATAATATTAATAATCAAAACTTCCCTCATCCCTGATAAACACATTCACATCTATAACAAACTTGTGATTTGAATATAACAAAAATGTTACAGATTTATAACAAGCCATGTTTATTGAATTTTTTTTAAGTGTTGATCAGAATTTATCCCGTTATAAGTATCTCAAAGAAAATGAGTTAACGGGTACTGCTTTGTTTATTAAAATGATACCGGTTCATCATTTTACAATAATCAGTATGTCCCGGTGACAACAGTGAGTCCGGTGTATACTCTCTGTTTTGTTTGATGAAATTCCTTTAAACTAAATCTTACAGCAATCCTGTACAAATTATAGATCAACGGATACTTCAATTCCCTATGAACTGTATATGTTATAAGATTGCTAAAATTAAAAAATTTAAAAAGGGGGGCTCATGGGTAATCTCTCAGAAGTTGTTAAAAAATGCGCAGACAATTACCAGAAGGACCCGACTAAGATGCTTGATGTCATCAGAGATGTTCAGGCTGAATTAGGTCAGGTTGCAGACGATGCTATCGCTGAAATAGCAAAACAAATGAACGTATCTTCAATTGATGTGGAGGGAGTTGTAACTTTCTACCATTTCTTCTCAAAAGAACCTGTTGGAAAATACTCAGTTTATCTTAACAACAGTGCCGTAGCAGTAATGAAAGG
>JBBRFT010000259.1:0-5124 GCA_038241375.1 Spirochaetota bacterium | reverse complement strand
GCACAGCGCTTCGCGCTGTGCCTGGAATGGGGGCTTACGGGGGCGCAGCCCCCGCAAGCCCCCATTCCAGGCGTATGCGAAGCATACGCACCCCTAAAAATAATTCGCTTCGGGGAGGAACAGCGTTTACGGATCAGACACACCATCTGAAATAATTCGCAGCCGGGGAATATTTATAATCAGCCCTCATTATTTAATTGACTCCATTGATACTTTATTATTTCTAAAAGATAAAACTGAGCAGACTCAAATTGATAAAACCGGTCAGAAAAATTTATACAGGGAGTTATGATGAAATACTGGAACAAAACACTTAAAGGTATGAATGAATATATTCCCGATGAGCAGCCTGTTGATAGCGGGGAGTATATAAAGCTCAACACGAATGCGAACCCCTTCCCCCCTTTTGAAAGCGTTATGAAAGCGATAGCAGGAAATCTTAACGGAGGATTGAAGAATT
The DNA here is from genome assembly GCA_038241375.1 of Spirochaetota bacterium. GTDB lineage: Bacteria > Spirochaetota > UBA4802 > UBA4802 > UBA5550 > WRGT01. The sequence continues at coordinate 4,664 of JBBRFT010000259.1, read as the reverse complement.
ATCCCGACTCAAAAGCTGTTAAGCTACGTGAAATCTTTGCGGAACAGAATGATATTAAGCCTGAAAATGTTTTCGCAGGGAACGGTTCCGGTGAAATTTTCACACTCCTGTTCCGCGGATTTATTGAAAGCACCGGTACGGCGGCATTCCCGTACCCTTCACATTCTCACTACGACACCGTGGCTCAATCGGCAGGGATAAAATATGAAAAAGTTAATGCCGGCCCTGACCTCATGATCGACCTGGATAAGTTTACTGCCGGAGCCTACAACATGGTGATCATTGCCAATCCCAATAATCCTACAGGGACTTTTATTTCATCTGAAAAAATCAGGGAATTTCTTAAAGTCTTCAAAGGGCTTCTCGTGGTGGATGAGGCTTGTATCGATTTCTACGGCGGATCTGCCATCCATCTGATTAAGGAGTTCGATAATATTATTGTTACCCGTTCATTTTCAGAATCGTATTCTCTTGCAGGATTAAGAGTGGGCCTTGCTATTGCGAACGAAGAGCTGATAAAGGGCCTATTCAAGCTGAAAGATTCGTACAATATCAATACCCTTGCCCTGGCGGGAGCATCGGCGGCTCTTCTTGATACTAAAAGTTTCAACTATAATTTGGGGATGATGAGAAGCAATAAAGAATATCTTGAAGAGAGATTAAGCGGTAACGGATTTGAAATTGTTCCGTCAAAGGCGAATTTTATTTTTACAAAACACCCCGATATACTGTCACCGGATCTTTATGAAAAACTTAAAGAACATAAAATTATTGTGAGATATTTTGAAGGCCCTATACAATCCGACTATGTGCGAATAAGTATAGGGACAATGATGGATATAAAAAAACTGTGTACCGCAATAGAGTCTATATTGGAAGAAGTATAATTTTACCGATTGTATTGGTTATTGTACTTCTCTGATACATTTCATTAAGGGTGATCTTCGAATCATAGAAGAGACGGAGGTCATCTTTTTTTATCCAGATATTTACCTGCTCCACGCTGCCGTTTTCAATCCATTTAAATCCGATTACAATGCCGTAGATCTCATCCTCACTGAATATTGGCTTATATTTAAACATTAAATCGACTATTCCGCTTACGTTTTCTTTTATAATCTTAACAGAAAATCTTCCGTAATCGATACTCCCCTCTTTTTCTATAATTATATCCACACCGAGAAAAAGCCTGTCGGTCCGCGCCGATTTTTTATCATAATAAAAACCGATGCTCTCTTTTGATATCTCCAGATCCTGCCCCTCTATGATCTCTCCCGCCATTGAGAGAAGAAGCTTTTCGTGTTTGTTCTGATAATACCCCCCGTTTGTTGAATAGCTTTTTATATCAACAAGGAGATCTGTATATTTTTTTGTATCGATATTCTTAACCACATCGATGTTTCCATTTTCTCTAAACAACGGTTTTATATCACCCTTTGCGGAATCATCAACGGCCTGACCGGTGGCGCAGGCCACTGCATTTATGAGCAGTATGAAAAATATCACTCTAACTTTGATGTAAAACTCTTTATAGTTAATCATATTTATCCCTTTTTTTTGGATTTTAAAAATATCGCACCAAATCACACGGCCCCTAAATCCCCCGGGGGACTTAAAGATAATATTCTCAGGTTATTATTTTAACGTCATTTCTTCTTATAAACTTCTTCTTTACAAAGTCCCCCTCCAGGGGATTTAGGGGGCAAATTTTCATTTTCACCTAAAACCAAAAGAAGGAATTTTGTACAACTTAACTACATCTTCAAAAATTCGAAGTATGCCTGAATCTCTTTCGGATAACTTCCCGATCCATCCTGATATTTTTTGAATCTTCTTTCATAGGCGGCATAGTCTCTTGCCTGAATATTTTTATATCTGTTCGCGTACTTGTTGAAAGCAGGCATATTTTCAAGATGATCGCGGATATCCTTCTTGAACGGAACATTCTTAAAAAACATCTCCCGTACCACGGTGTTGAGTTTCATAATTCCTTCACGTTCGTACTCTACCCAGAGCATGTAATCATCGGCAAATCTATCCCGATTTGTCCGCAGACTTTTGAATCTCAGATTAATTTTTTCTTTCATTTCAGGAGAGAGTTTAGAATTCTTTTTAAAATTGTTCACATAGTCGAAGTATTCGCCTGTGACTCCACCTTCGATCGGATCGGCCCACATGGCGCCTTTTATATTTTTAGTAAGCTCCCACCTGAAGCAGGCGAAAGAATGCGTAAGACTCTTCTCTAAATCTCCGTTAAAAAGAATAGGAATCATGAAACGTCCCATTGACCTTTTATTATTTCCGGAAAGTTCCTGCCACAACAAAGTCTTTGTACCGGATGTGGGCACAAGTACAAGATAAGGAAGAATCTCCTCCTGAATAATCTCTCTTGACTGATCGAGCCTTAAAACTGTCTCCCTATAGAATAACGAAAAGTCTATATCTATAAGTTTTTTCGAAATCGCGTTGAGTCTGCTTTTTGAGACATACATATTCTTGAGGCTCCCCTTTGCTGTATCAGAGGTGAGTATAGGGAAAGCGGTTACTGTCGATCCGGAGCAGACGGCCGCTGTGGTCTTCAATCTCTGCGATATTTCGTGAAGAGTTTTCTGAAGGTTAAGGTCTTCCGCATTACCGGAGGATTGAGGATCACGCTTTTTCTGAGACTTGTCCATCTCGCGGAGGAACGCCTCGTAGGTCAGTCCCATTTCGGTAATACTCGGTTCTTCAGCACCGGAATATATTTTAGATAAAAATTCATATTCTAAAACTACCGGGATTTCGGTCTCGCGCTCTCTTATTCGGGCAAGGTCATTCAGCTCGACCAGATGTTCAGGAACCAGAAGCTGGTCATCGAGAAAACCGAAGGTGAGCATAAGCTTGGCGGCTTTAGGAACTGATGATTCGCTTTTGGATCGGACAAATACCTGCTGATAAAGATCCCAGTAGAGCTGCGCGATATGGCGTCTCATCTTTCTTGCGTCAGATTCAGCACTGGCCGAGGTGCTTATAGTTTTATAATCGTTAAGGAGTTTGAGCAGTCTGTTCTGAAACTCTTTTTCTATCATGGAAAATTCAAAAATCTGAAAAATTGACTTCTGCAGACCGGTACTTATTACATTAGGAACTGAGACATTGCCCGATGCCGTTTCCGCAGCATTGGTCTCATCCTTCGAGGTTTCATCTTTCCCGACCTCTAAAACATTCAGTGCCCCGGCAAGCTCAATGTAGCCGGGAAATGAGGCAAGACGCTTACCGGCTGCTTCAAAATACATAAGGTCCAGTTTCACATTTATCTTCATCATATTAGTAAAGAAATCCGGAGAGATGCGGCCCGTTGAATTCCAGTCTTTTATTCCGTTCTGCTTTGAAAAATATCCAGCCCAGCTTTCAGAACTGCCAAAAAGCACCTTCGCCTTCTGACCGGCTTTGTCAATAACATCATGTACATTATCAAGGACTCCGTTTATGGCCGAAGCAACGGATGAAAATACTGAAACTGCAATTTCGGGATCACTTTTAATCATCCCTGCTATAATCTGCGGGTCAAGTTTAAGAATCTTTTTTATAAGCTCGACATAATCACTGCCTATAATTTCTTTAATCAATTTGTCAGAGTATGATTTTTTCAGCAGGGCACTCTTATCTTCAATAATAAAATCCGCCGCGACAACTTCGGGAAATTTACCTTTATTAAAACTGAATACAGAATAAAGATCTTCGCTCTTTTTGTTAAAAAGTTCGGGACCGTTTCCCGTTGAAAAATCATGATATAATAGAAGGAGATTATCTTCAACCTGACTGAGACGGGTATAAAGACTTACTGCTTTTTTCAGCTGAGTCTGAGAGAGCATATAATTATTAAAGATCTGCCTGAGCATATTTATCGAGCCGTTGATATCTTTCAGTGCAACCCCTTTAAATCCCCCTTGGGAAATGGGATATTCCACAATTACAGAATCTGAAACTGCTCTTGCTGATTTTCCATACTGCGAAACAAGAAGTCCTGAAAAACCGATTAGCATCGCTTTCCCCTTAAAGCTGCTGACTCTTACAGATTTGTCGATTATAATATCACTGTCGAGCCCCATAAACTCTTCTGGAGAGGATAATATCTCTATTTCCCCCTCCTGAAGCATATACAGTTTTACAGGATTTTCACCCTGAAGGAAAAGGATTTCACCTTTTTTTAAAGTTCTGTTATCAGGCATTCTGTTCTCCAGGAATAAATTGCCCCTGCCGGGACCCGTGAGGCCGCATAAATATAAAAAATCACCCTATTATATAATCGGTAAGAAAGCTTTTACAATAAAAAAAAATTTTACTGGTTTTTTAATTTATCCATATATTCGTCCCATTCGGTGGGGAGCATATATTTTTTCTTATTATTGCACTCTTTGCAGGCGGGGACAATATTCATCTTTTCAGATAAACCTCCCCTTGATAACGGAATTTTATGATCCATTGTAAGCTCAGCGGGTTTAAATATCCCGCCGCAGTAGTAACACTCGCCGGTTGATATTTTCGATTTCCACCATGAGGATTCCCGAAGCTCGCGGGCTTTACTCTTCTCTCTGCTCAGCACATCGTCGGCATCACCGGCAATCATGGACTGTCGCAGACTCCCCCGCCGCTCTTTTTTTCGATTTATGTCTCTGTCTTTA
>JBBRFT010000258.1:0-5129 GCA_038241375.1 Spirochaetota bacterium | reverse complement strand
TTAAAGAAAAAAATGCCGGGCAATGTAAGTTTTGAAATAAACACAGACAAAATACTAAGTCAGGCAATGAAAAACAGACCCGTAGACAGCATAGGAATACTGACACAAACAATGCACAGCACAGACACAACAGCAGGTTTTACAAACCTGCTTAACCTTGGACTGAGCGGAACGCTCTTCAAATACAATGAAGAGCAGATGGAAGAATACACAAACGCCATGGGGGTAATGAAAAACCTCCAGGTAATAGACATACTAAACAGTATAATAGAAGGATTCAACAAACAACTGGAAGAAGCAAATAAAAACGTATACGAAGGTGTAGATACAAACATAAGAAGAAACGAAACCTTCGGAGCTGCACCGTTCAACAGAAGAGAAGGTGAAAACATCTGGGATATAAGAGTCTGCGTAGCCAGTAACCTGACCGGAGACAAATTTAAAACCAGAAGATTTACAGACTACGGAAACTATATAAACAGCACAGTATACTTCCAGCCGATAAAAGGACTGGACGGAACAACAATAGATTTTAACCAGGCAAGCACATACAGAAATATAGACGGAGAAGATTTAGAAACATACGTAGGATTAGAGAGCGAGTGGCTGAGCAGGAAGATAGAAGGGGTATTCGGAGCAGAGGGGACATTCTCGACACACCAGCAGACAGAATACACAAGACTCTACGAATCATTCGGAGAGTACTACGGCGATTGGATGGCCGGAAAGGCCCTTCAGGGAGCCGGATTCTACGCCAAACCGATGTTCCCGCATGGCCCGAATATGATGACTGCCGCAGCAATAGCGGCAACATTATCCGGTAATCCGTGGCTGGCAATTGCAATTAATGCGGCAGCCACAGGAGTGCAGGTTGCAGACGGAAGTCTTGAATGGAAACACGCCGCAGTACAGATGGGAGTAGGTGCAGCATCAAGTATGACTGGTGGATTTTCTCCATTAGTTCAAATGGCGGCATCAGGAATAGATTACGAAGAGGGCGGCGGGATAGGCTGGGATAAAGATAAATTCAAAGAAGGTGTAAAAGGGGGAGCTGTGAAACTGGGAATGCAGTTTGCTATGAGTTACTCCGGAATTAACAGTGGCCTCACAGGAAAAATTGCAGGGAATATGTTGTCATCTACAGTGATGTCAGGCCTTGAAACTGATGGCGGCTGGGGGAATATAGGTTTTGATACAGATAATTGGTCTCAGCATATAACAACAGGAATAGCGGCAGGAGTTACAACAGCACTTGCTGGAGAAAGAACAGCGGAAAATCCTGACGGAAATGGAATGTGGGGTAATCCGGCAATGAGCCAGTTGATAGAACAGGGTATAATGACAGCCGCATACAGGATGAGAGGAGGTAAGGGATTCGAAAATGATAACAGCAGTTTTAACTGGAATGTACTGGCACCGGGTGCCGAGAAGTTAGGGAGTATGCTGGGAGGAGTAATTTCTGACAAGTTTGATGGGATGGCAAAGAAACATAATGAACGGGGAGATAGCGAACTGCCAAATGGTGCCGGATTACTGGATTATGCAGAAGATCTTCTTGGAGGATTATGGCAGGGATCACAAGATGTTAAAAAGTGGTTATCCGGTATAGGAACCGATATAGTAAATGGTGCAGTAGAAACACTTGGTAATTTTGCGGAAAGTACAGGGAATCTGATTACGGAAGGACACTTTGCGAGTGATAAAGAGGTTGCGCAGATTCGCGAACAGGAACGGTTGCAGAAAGAGCAAGAACTAATACAGAGCGGTGTTAAACCAGTTGGTATGAGCGATGCTGAGTATAAACAGAAGTTTAAAGAATTAGAACAGCAGGCTAAAAATGCTGAGGGTTTGAAACAAAGAGTTGTTGTTAATGGAAAGGAAAAATTTGTAAACGGTGAACAGAAAGTTGATATAGAACTTCTCAAACAGGATGAAGTGGGTCGAAAAGCTTGTTATTTTACATCGGTTGTAATGTTAGCCGAAGCTCTTATGGGTAGAGCTGCTAATTTGACTGATGCTTTTGACACAGCATTAGATACGAAAGTACCAGGTACAAATGTTAATGTAACTGATTCAAAAGGTACGGTCAATAGTTATGAAGGTGTAGCAAGAGCTGCCGGGGCTGACGTGAAAGATGGCTCACTGATCAGTCAGAATGTTACAGATCCGAATAAAACAATTGATACGATGATTGAACAGCTGGATAATAAAAATCCGATACTGATACAATTAAGCGGTGGTCATGCGGAAGTTGTCTACGGATATGAGTTGAAGGATGGTAATCTTAGATTTTTAGTGCATGACCCTGGGTATCAGAAGGATACATATTTGGATGCAAGCAATTTTCAACCGTATAAAGGATCTCAGAATTATTCAACTGAGAAAGGAGGAATACGTGTTCCAAAATACAATGAATATAGATCAGTTTTTAGAATAAAATATTTTAAGAGGTAAAAACAAAATGAAACTGCGGAAATTAAAATTAGTATTGGGAGTATTATTTTTTATTACAGTTTGTCTGTTTATAAAAAATACCGAGTGTCTAAGTCAAAATACTAGTAGAGAAAAAGTTACTGATAAAAATTTCCAACAATTATATGCAGACTGTTATGTTATAAAATTTTCAAATGTATTTATGATGGCAGATAGTAAAAAAATTATTATACCAATATATAACGGTACATATGGTGATGTTGATTTGGATGAATTGAAAAAATTTCAAAAATCTAAAGCGGATATTTTAAGTTCTTTAATTTTTTATTCTAAAAAGGGTAAATTAAAAAATACACTAATAGATTTTTTGAACTTTTATAAAAAAAGTTTATTAAAAGATAATGATATTAATAAACCAACAATCATTGGTGGTGAAGGTGACAGCTATATAATATGGTATGATTTTGTTTATGAGGGTATTAATTCATCTATGATGATTCATCTTTTAGGTGATGAAAAGAATATGGATGAATTAGATGAAAAACGTATTAGAGGTAGAGATAGAACTATTGAAATGATAGAGTTTAATTCAAAAGCCGATAATTTTAGAGTTAGTATAAATATAGGTGAAGAAAGCGGGTTTAAGAAATAACAAATTATTTTAAATACTCAAAGTCCCCGAACTTTCGATAAAATGGATTATGTGCGCCGAATGAGCAAGGGCGGGTCGTTCCCCGCCTATAGCGACTGAAGGTACGTCGCGGAGCGCTGCGGCATAATCCCTTTTATCGCTGAAGTTCGGGGGTTCGAAGGAGAGAGTATTATACAGAAGTTCCGTATCACAACAAGTTTCCCCATTTTGCATAATGGCTGAGTTAAGCGACGTCGCCGATGACTGTTTAAAGTTTCTGATACAAAGAGTCGGCGATGTGCGAAGCGAACGCTTAACGTCTATTATTCGATGTGGGGTCGCAGGAGAGAGTATTGTAATGGTACTCTTTTTTTGTTTTTAGTTTTACAATGAGAATTGTTCAATTATACAGTATGAGTATTAAAGAAGGCGGAAAAATAATGGATATATTTACTTCGATAAATACGGCATTAGGGATTGCAAAAGAATTAAAGAAATGGTCGGATACTATTCAGAACTTAGAAGTTAAAATGATGGTCTCAGATTTATTATCAGAAATGGCAGATATAAAAGTAGAATGTGCATCACTTAAAACTGAATCAATAAAATATGAAGAAAGAATTGTGGAACTCCAGAAGCAGCTTACAGTTAAAGAAAGCGTCGAGTATGATGATAAACGATACAAATACGGATTTTACTATAGCAAAGAAGATGCGGAGAAGAATCAGCCATATTGTCCGAGATGTTATGAAAAAGATAAAGAGCTTATTCATCTAATATCTCATAAGCCTAAGCATGGAGGTCATTCTTTTGAATGCATTCAATGCAAGGCTCATTTTACAATTGAGTCGGTATCTATGCATTTGAATATTGGAAGATGAAGCAAGCATTTACTGTATTCTGATTGACATACACACTAATAAATGCATGATAAGGATATGAAAAATTATTATTGGAGGCATTTATGTTAGATGTTGTAAGGAATGAAGGTCGAAGTAATAAGACTGTTATATTTACATATTTTAGCGAAAAAGATGGAATGAATGTTACGAGAGAAGGATTTCCATATGAAGTAAAGGGGCAAATTTTTTATTATTATGATTTTGAAAAGAGTGATGTTCGTACTTTTAAGTTGTCAAATTTGATGTCGGTTAAGCCTACCGGGCGTATAAATCCGGGAGCCCCATATCCCTGTAAATTGTAATTTAAATTAATGATTTTTTTAGAGTAAGCGGATGTTGTAGTCTGCTTACTCAACTGGCGTTAAACATGAGGTCTTTAACTTTGTTTTTTGTTATAAGGGAGTTGATCATGTGTTTAATCATCTCTTTATCTTTATCATCCAGTTTTTCTATCTCGCCAAGTGCGGTCATCATTTCAGAATCAACAAACTGCCTCAGAGGTTTTCTCGGCATATCCTCAATTAAAAGATAATCAATAGAAATGTCGAATATCTCGGCAATTTTAAGTAGTGCGTCAGCCGATGGGAGATATTTTCCGTTCTCATAATAGCTTATCATATTTCTGTCGATTCCGGTTTTTTCCGAAAGATCACTCTGTTTCCAGCCTCGTTCCTTCCGGAGATCCTTAATTCTTTCTGCTAATGGTAGTTTTTGTATATCCATACTCCTAATAATTTATGCTTACTATAAAAAATCAATAAAAAAACTGGTTTTATGGACTAATAAGCTTGACATTAATTACTAATATCTTATGATTATGGACATAGTTTCTTATGCTTCTTATTCATAATTTTTTTGCATAAAAAACCCCCTGCTTCGTCAAAAGCAGAGGGTTTTGAAAGACAAACCCGAAAGGGAAAGCCTCTCTTCAAACTCGCAATTTAAGAGAATAGCTTTCCCCTCCGGTTGTCAAGATTAATAATCGGGGGAAAGTAGATGTCCCGGAAGGCAATAGAAGAATTATCCGCAAGCTGGCAGAAAGACTTACTTCATGATAAAGGCGTTATCGCTTCACTCGCGGAGAGATTTACACTTGAAGACCCGTCGGTACTCAGCGACCTTGAAATGGGGCTTGTACGAATACCGGAAGAGAAATACGTACA
>JBBRFT010000257.1:0-5151 GCA_038241375.1 Spirochaetota bacterium | reverse complement strand
GTTAGGGAGTAATACACCCGCACTGCCACTCTGCCGCCGCGCCCCCCCAGCCCACCGCGCAACAACCCCCCGAATGGGGGGGGAAAATAAAGAGGTGGGGAAAGGAGAACACAAAACATTACGTCTTTACTCTCCTCCCATTCATGGGGGAGATGTCGCATCGCGACAGAGGGGGCGGGGCGTGCGCTGCTTCTGCCAAATGGCTTAAATTATCACTCCACCCGTCATCCGCATCTTGAAAATCCGCAGCCTCTGCATACGGAACATCCCGATTCAAATTCAAGCGGTCCGTGGCAATCGGGGCATACGCCTGTTACTACGCTGTCGTTCCCTTTTCCATTTGTTTCGGCTATAAACTTTGCAGTATCGGCCATTATATTTTCGCTTTTTGCATTGTCAATTCCGGCGTATCTTTCTATAGCTTTTGCGATCGCATCGGAGCAGGAGTAGATTCTTCCACCTTTTTCCCATGCCTGGTTGGGGCATCTGACCCCTTTAAGCTGTTTCACTATCTGTTCTTTATCGACACCGGCTCTAAGCCCAAGAGAGATGAGTCTCCCAATCGCCTCAGTCTGACTTGCTGCGCATCCTCCCCCTTTACCCATAGCGGCGAAGACTTCAAATATGCCCTGCTCGTCCTCATTGATAGTAACATATAATGAGCCGCATCCTGTATTCATCTTTCTTGTAGCTCCCCATGTTACTTCATGTCTGGGACGTGGAGTCGCGGCATGGAAAATCTCGGCTACATGCAGAGGGATATCTTTCTCCTGCTGAGATGAAGAGATCTGCAATACCTGATTGTCTCTCGATCCGTCACGGTAAACAGTTACACCTTTACACTCCAGCTCATAAGCCATGTTATAAACTTTTCTGATATCTTCAACTGTTGCTGTATGAGAAAAGTTTACTGTTTTGGAAACTGCGTTATCGATAAATCTCTGAAAAGCCGCCTGTGTCTTTATGTGCCATTCCGGTAAGATATCATGTGCAGTGACAAAAATATTTTTTATGCTTTCCGGGAGTTCTTCCACGTTGTGGGCCGAACCTTCATCGGCTATTCTCTCCATGACGGAGTTGAAATTTATTTTATCCCCCAGTGCTTTTACTGCTGCTTCAAATGCCGGATTCGATTCGATGAGTTTGTTGTTGTCCATAACATTCCGTACGTAAGCCAGTGCAAATAGAGGCTCTATACCGCTCGATGAATCGGCAAGAATACTTATCGTTCCGGTCGGCGCGATAGTAGTAGTTGTCGCGTTACGAAGAGGTTTCTCACCTTTTACAGCATATTCCGAAAGACTGAAATTCGGGAATTCACCCCGTATTACTGCGAGTTCCTCAGATTTTATTTTTGACTGGTTCTGAATGGTTGACATCACCTGCTCTGCAATTTCAACACCCTCTTTCGAGTCGTAGGGGATGCCAAGCTTAATAAGCATGTCGGCATAACCCATTATTCCAAGGCCTATCTTTCTGTTCTCTTTTGTTTTAAGTTCAATCTCTTTCAGAGGGTAGGAATTCATATCTATTACATTATCAAGGAAATGGACTGCATCCCGGGTTATCTCTTTCAGAAGTTCAAAATCTATCACTGTTTTTGCACCATCTGCTTTCAGTACTTTGTTAAGATTTATTGACCCGAGGTTGCATGATTCGTATGGGAGAAGCGGCTGTTCTCCGCATGGGTTTGTACTTTCAATTAGCCCTACTTTTTTTACAGGGTTGTACTGGTTTATTCTGTCTATAAAGATGATACCCGGTTCGCCGTTTTTCCACGCCATTTCTGTAATCATGTCGTAGACTTTCTTCGCGTTCAGCTTTCCGCATGGTTCACCACTTCTCGGATTTTTAAGATCATAATCTTCATTCTTCTTTACCGCTTCCATAAAACTGTCTGTGAGCGCGACAGATATGTTAAAGTTAGTAAGAGATGAAAGATCAGACTTCGCCTGAATGAATTCCATAATATCGGGGTGGTCAATGTTGAGTATTGCCATATTTGCCCCGCGTCTGGTTCCACCCTGTTTTACAGTTTCTGTGGCGGAATTAAAAATATTCATAAATGAAACCGGACCGCTTGAAACTCCCGCAGTGCTGCTAACCATGTCATTTTTAGGGCGGAGTTTTGAGAATGAAAAACCGGTTCCCCCTCCGCTTTTGTGGATCAGAGCCATATTTTTAAGAGAATCGAAAATACCTTCCATTGAATCTTCAACGGGGAGTACAAAACATGCTGAAAGCTGACCAAGAGGTCTCCCGGCGTTCATTAATGTGGGACTGTTGGGCATGAATTTCAGTTCTGCCATCATTTCATAGAATTTTGTTGCGGTACTGTTTACTTCGTTTTCATCTGCCACATAGAATGTATCAGCAGCAGCTACAAAGCCGGCCACTCTTCTGAATAATCCTTCGGTTGTTTCGATTATGTCCCCTTTCTTGTCACGGACAAGGTATCTCTTTTCAAGAACTGTAATGGCGTTTTTTGATAATTCCGGTTTTTTCTCTGAATTTATCTTTATCTGATTATGATTTCTACTGTTCATAGTTTTTTCCTTTTTCATTAGTGTATATAATCAATTTTTATTTTAAGTTGATTTCGAATCCACAATTATTTTAAAATTTCGCTATAATTTTTAATTCCGCTGTTTTGCTTCTTAAAATCTGACAGAAACTTAAATTTATTTATATTTTTATAAAGACAACATTTTTTGATCCTCATACAAATAGGGCAGTAGCTCCGAAAATTATTGTCCAATGCATAACTACTCTATAGTTGGTATGCTGTTTACAGAGAGTATTAATAAAAAGTCATGAATCCTTTTCTGTTCGAAATTATTTCATTAGCGAGAGATAATATAATCGAAAAGAATCTGTTCACATTGATTATTATGTCACATTATAATTTAGTGTCAATAAATTAATCCGATTTTGTTTCACTGAAATCTTCAATCCAAGTATTATAAGAGATAAAGGGATTGACTTATTTTTTGAGATGGCTTTTAGTAATCGGTCACGAGAAAGCAGTTTTTTAACATTTGCATGAAGGTCGATTCTTTGTTATATTGATATAGAAATTGTTTTTGGAGGTTATTTCTTGAAAACAAGTGAACTTATAAAGGAAATTGACAATTTAGAATTGGCAGAGAAAATTCTACTTGTTGAAGATATCTGGGATTCAATTGCCCGGAATAATGACAAACTCCCTTTGCCGCTTTGGCAAAGAGTTGAGATTGAGAAAAGATATGCAAATTATAAAAGTGGGGATTTAAAACTCCACGACTGGCAGAACGTTCATGAAGATTTACGGAAAAAATACAGGTGAAGCTGTTTTATACAGACAGATCAAAAGATGATCTGGAAATTGCTTTCACATGGTATGAGTCTCAAAGAAATGGGCTTGGATATGACTTTCTTGACTGTATTGAAGTGGCACTTTTATCCATCCTTGAATATCCTGAAAAGCATCCTAATGTTTACGAAAAATTCAGAAGATGTGTAATAAGAAGATTCCCCTTCTCGGTATTTTATACTATAGAAAACGATAAAATCGTTGTGCATTCTGTATTTGATAATCGACAGGACCCAGAAAAACTTCCTATATCTTCCGTTATATAAGATAGCAATTCTTAAGTGCGGTTTGGGATTGATATGATGAAAATCTAATTCAATACGACCAGCGTCAAATTTGAATAAATAGTTAGTATGTGGACTTATGAATTGTTTAAAGCTTCGAAAATCTCTCTTCTCATCAGAGCATTATCATTTATTGATAACACATTTGGTACAACAATACCGCATCTTAATGAACTAAATTTAACAGGATGTTTATTTAAATTTTAAAACTTAAAGAAACCGTCCGGTAGGACCGATATATTCACTGTATAAGAATCATTGATTAACTCCGTGTAAAGAGGGTCTATGGGCGTACAGTTAACGGCAAGACAGCACCTTGAAAAAAGGGGAGCATTTTACTATATACTTGCATATATTTTTATTTTTATATCATCCGTCCTTTTTCAGTATGGAGCTTCAGTTCAATTAAAGGCTATTATGGTTAATATTATTATGAGCAGCTTTAATATTATGCTGTCCATTATAATATTTAAGAGGAAGAGTCGCGGTCTGAAAGTTGTTGTTCTTCCATGGGTTGTAGGTTTTTTAAGCATACTATCCCCGATTGCCGTACGATACAGCTATGCGCTAAAAGAAGGCTGGACCTTTGCGGTTCAATCTTCTAACAGTTCTGCCTTAATGGTTCTTTTCGTTATTATGCTCTATTTATTTTATCAGCCGAGACTTTTTAAATTTTTCAGTGCTGTTGCAATCTCAAGCTGGGTCGCTCTGCTTTATCTCGCCTGGATTAACGGCGCGGAATATCATTGGAACAGCGTTGAGAATGGAGTTCCTGTTACGTCGGGAATAATAGTCCTTCGTGAAGTCTACGTTGTTATAGCTAACGCTGTAATAATGCTTATTACATACAGAAATATTCCTGACATCATTCATTATGAAGAGCGGTCTCTGGAGCAGGCTTCACGAATACAAAAGCAGGCAGATGCTCAGAGGTCGATGACGGAAATCATAAAAGAGAAAATGAATCTTCTGTTTCAGAAAGTCAGTACTCAGAATGAGCTTGTTAACAGATTTAATCTTAAAATGGAGACTCAGGCATCCAGCTTTTCAGAGATGTCTGCCACGATGGAAGAGCTTGCCGGTTCAGCAGAGCAGATTGCATCGGAATCGATTATCCAGGTTGACGGCAATGTGAGAATGGAGTCTATAGTTGAAGAGTTCCAGAATATTCAGGTGGAGACAAAGCAGAATTTAGCTGAAACATATGCCGATATACAGTCTGTTTCGGATAAAAGTACAGTGGCAAACGAGCAGCTTATGGAGGTTGAGAAAACTGTATTTGCCATTAAAGAGCAGAGCAGCAAGATAGGTGATACTGTAAATCTTATCGTTGATATTGCCGACAAAATAAATCTTCTATCACTTAATGCTTCGATTGAGGCGGCACGGGCCGGTGAAGCGGGACGGGGTTTTGCCGTTGTTGCCGATGAAATCGGGAAGCTCGCCTTTCAGACGCAGGAGAGTATAAAAGAGATCAATAAAGTATTATCGGACAGTTCAAAGAATACTGTCGAT
>JBBRFT010000256.1:0-5180 GCA_038241375.1 Spirochaetota bacterium | reverse complement strand
AGCAGGGATATCGAACGGATATAACAATGCAAAAGATAGCTGGTCGTTTATGGGGGCCATTGGAAGTGTTATAGGTGCAGTTGCCGGTGCGGTAAAGGATGGCTGGAACTGGCTTACGGAGGTTGTGGGGGGATTGTTTGGGGGAGGAGATAGTGGTAAAAAAGAAACAGACCCTCGATTGGTTGTTCTCCAGCATCAGATAGATGATAAAATGAAGGAGTACCGTGAAGGTAGAATAACAAAGGAGCAGCTTGAAAAGAAGCTTTCGGAATATGATGGCAGAATAAGCGCAATTGAAAACGATGCAGCCTATGCTAAAATGGATAAAAAAGGAATTTGGTATTCAACATTTGAAAATTCAAAGGAGGCGGTCGATTATATACAGACAAAGAAAGAACTTGGTCTTGATATAACTGAAGAAGATAGGGAGCTTTTAGCCCGTACACTTTGGCAGGCGAATGACAAACCATTATCAAGCGAAGTAAAGAATATGATTAGCGATAATAAAGAACTATTCCGCAAAATTCTAGGCTCAAAAGTTGATGACCCTGCAGCTGTTACAGCGTTTGCAAATGAGTTTGCTAATAAAGCCTGTGTACTTAATGTTCTGTTTATGAATATAGTAACAAGTCCGCTGAAGGAGGGAGTACCATCATCATTTAGTGAGATGTACTTAAAATTAATGAAAGAAGGTAAAATCCAAGGTGATGGGATATCTTTGACGGGTTCAATAAATGATCTTAATAATATCCAGTCAATAGTAAATACAATAGTTGGAGGTGACAATAAACTTAAAGTTGACGGTTATAGTATAAATCAGGGTTTAAGTTCAAAACAGGTTTATAATAAATTCATCGAATTACTAAATAATTCATCTATATTAAATATAGGAGGTAGAATAAGCGGTCACAGTATATATTTATTTAACCAGGGATATACCTGGGGTGAATATGATTCCGGCAGACCCGGGCAAAATGGAGCGAGACCGTATGGGCAGGAGTATGATTTAGATTTCAAAGAGAGTAATACTTCTTCAATTTATTGGTTAACGGCATTTTAAAAGTAAAGTATACAGGAGAAAAATGATGTTGAAGAAAATGTATTTAGTTTTTATTTTGCTTGCTTTTCAATCTTTAGTTTTTGCTCTTTCTGATAATGAAAAAGCAATAGAGTATTTTAAGGGTAAGGAAGGAACGGTTAGGGAAAAAAAGGGGTATGTATACCTTGTAGATTTGAGTGCAGAAAATTATATTAATGACAAAGACTTGCAATATATCGTGAATTTTTCGAATTTGGAAATAGCTCATTTAAGCAATACAAGTATTACAAGTAATGGTTTAAAATATTTTTCAAATATGATAAAACTTAAAGCATTGAGTTTAGATAATACTAGAGTAGATGATTCTGGCATGAAATATTTAAAAAGACTCGAATCACTACAACAGCTCGATCTAGTTAACACTAAAGTAACAGATATAGGAATTCAGGAGCTTTCAGGGCTTGAAAATCTCAGAATGCTTAAGCTAAGAGGAAGTAAAGTAACTCAGAAAGGAATCGATAAGCTAAAGAAAAAACTTCCCGATTGTTACATAACTCTTGAAACCGATGAGGAGATACAATAGCATAATTTAAAAATAGTTCTCTTACAACAGAAGAAACAGGCGCAAGCCTGTTTCGTATTTTAAACACAAAATGTTCATTGAAAACACAAACCTTACCTGTCGGTCCTCGTAGCAGATGAGCAGTGAACAGAATTGAACTCACCCTGTACAAACCGGGATGATAGGTAACAAAATAAACCGGGCGCATAGGTAACACATTATTATAGGGTATGGAGGTAAATCATGCCCTGGAAAATGGAGAAACCTATGGATCAGAAAATTAAATTGATCGGAGATTGGCTTGATAAGAATTATACGATTACAGAATTATCCGACAAATACGGAGTAAGTAGAAAAACCATATATAAATGGATAAGCAGATATGAAGAAGAAGGAATTGGCGGATTAAAAGATAAAAGCCGGGCGTCTCATTCATGTCCAAATATAACTAAACCTGATATAGTTAAACGAATAGTAGAATACAAATTGAAGCATAAAACCTGGGGCCCCAAAAAGATACAGTTTAATCTTGCACGCCTTTATCCGGAAGATTACTGGCCTGCACCCAGTACAACAGGAGAATGGCTTAAAAAGAATGATTTAGTAAAAGAAAAGAAGTCAAGGAAACGCGTTCATCAATATCAGGATCACTTTGTAGATTGCACAAAATCTAATGATGTATGGAGTGCTGATTATAAAGGTCAGTTTTATACAAAAGACAAAAAAGTATGCTATCCTTTAACAGTAACGGATAATTACAGTAGATATTTAATAGCTTGTGAAGGTTTGGAAGGGCCTAGATATCTTGAAACCAGAGCGGTGTTTGAGCTTCTTTTTAGAGACTATGGTTTACCCTTGGCGATACGAACTGATAATGGAATACCTTTTTCAGGTATGGCTGTTGGCGGTTTGAGCCGTTTATCAATATGGTGGATACAATTGGGAATAATACCTGAAAGGATTATACCGGGCAAGCCTCAACAGAATGGCAGGCATGAGAGAATGCATAGAACACTGAAGGAAGATACATTAAATCCGGCAGGTTTAAATTTAGCCGACCAACAGAGCAAGTTTGATTTTTTTAGAGATGAATATAATATTGAAAGACCACATGAAAGTATAGGAATGAAAAGACCGGGGGAATTATTTGTAAAATCAAATCGTTCTTATCCTGATTTTATAAAGCCCATTGAATACCCGGATGATTTTCAGGTTAGAAATTTAAAGCATAGCGGAGAAATAAGTTTTGGGAACAACCTGTATTTTATTTCTGAATTATTACATGGAGATAAAGTCGGTTTGAAAGAAATTTCAGATGGACTATGGCAAATGAATTATGGATTGCATAAATTAGGTCATATTGATTTACATAGAAAGAAAATTCTTAGATATTTGCAAAAAGTGTAACCTATGTGCCGGTTGTACACACCCCCGGCCCCCTCTCTTTAAAAAAAGAGGGGGAGGTTATTGCCAGATATGATGTATTTCGATTTTGACTTTCACCGGAATACGAAATAGCAATGAAAGAGTGTATTGGAAATACTGAAAACACGACTCCGCTCAGAGAGAGAGGAAATGTTTAATATCTCTCGCTCAGTTAATAATTATTGAAAAATTAAATTTACAATTGCACAGTCTGTTATAGTTGATAAGGGAGCTTGCAGGAGGCAAAGCGACGGCAAGTTTGGCACGAATGCCATTACGCGCCTTCAACAGGTTCTATTCGAAGCTACTTACTAAAAGTTTAAACCGGAATAATTTTACTGTATTAAAAAAATATACAACACAAAAGGCCCAACGCCGCCTGAGTTGCAGGGGTCGAGGGGCAAAGCCCCCGTGGCTTTTGGATACTTTGTGCCGTTACAAAGTATCGAAGAATTCCATTAGGTCTGGCAGAGACAATGCTCGGCGGCTGGTGGCAGAGTATAAAAGAGGGATATGGCGAAGGCGGAATAAATGGGGTAGCAGGTGCAATTGCAGGCCTTGCAACAGGTTACGCCGATTTTGTCGGAGCAGGCTTATCGAACGGATATAAAGAAGCAAAAGATAGCTGGTCTTTTATGGGAGCGATTGGCGGGTTCGGTTTTATGGACAGCATCATTAAAGGGGTTAAAGATGGCTGGAGTTGGGTTGCGGAAACTGTAAAAGGTTTGTTTACCAACACAACAAGTCAACAGGCACCAGAACCGGCATCTGAAACAATACCTGCGCTTTCGATTTTAGAATTAAGAAGAAGATTGAAGGAGAAGGGAAATTCTGAAAATGAAGAGGTGTTAGCAAATAAGCTGTTAGATTATATGGAAAAGATAGCTGAAAGACAAAGTGCAAATAAAGACAAAGTTGAAAATGGTGAGTGGTACAGCGCATTTGATAACACAAAAGAAGCCTTTGATTATATCCAGACAAAAAAGCTGCTTGGAGAGCCACTTACAGCAGACGATGCAAGAATGCTTGCACAGACAATGAAACAGAGAACTGCGAATGGAGAGTTTGCAAAAGAATTTGCAGATTATATCAGAGATAATTCAGATAAATTTGACGGTTTTAAGATCGAGGGCTTAGATGTAAAAGATGATAAATCAATTATTGAGTTCGCTAATCATCTTTCAAAAACATCATGTTTTATAAATACAATATTTATGAACATAGTATTAAGTCCGGTTACAGAAGGAGTACCTCAATCATTTGGCGATATGTATGTTAAAGCACAGGAGAGCAAATTGATCGGAGAGAATGGAATAAACAGTACACAATCTATGAATACAGAAAAGGGGGTACAGGCATGGATAGACGGTATTATTGGTGCGGGTAAGCTGGATGTTGAAGGATATTTTAAGGGAGATGGGACTAAAGAATCTGATATAATGAATAAAATACAGGATCTGGCAGGCAAAGGAGCACTTGCTTCAGGTGGAAGGATTGATGCTATAACTCATAGCATGATGCAGGCTTTAGTTAACGGAACCTGGGGCATTTTTGATACTGGTAAATATTCATTTGTCAATCCAAGACCGTATGGGGAGGCTTTTGATAAATACTATGGTAGGAATAATACAAGTTCATTCTGGATATTAACTATACAAAAAATTAAATGATTATGAGGTAAGGCTATATGAAAAAATTAAATATTTTTACATTTACATTGCTATTTATTAGTTGTTCACTGATCGGTGGTAATATGAATAGGGATGAATCAATTAAATACTATCATTTAAAAAGCATTATTACAGGCGAGACTAATAATAAGATAAGAACTCTAGATTTTACTGGATTAGATGACCCTATTACAAACGATGATTTAAAATATATTATATTTTTACCTGAAGTTGAAGCTATTCATCTTTCAGATTGTAAAAAAATAACAGATGAAGGATTGAAATATCTGTCAGGTTTGGAAAAACTTGAAATACTTAATCTTCCAAATACTAAAATAACAGATGCAGGTCTAAAACATTTAAAAAACTTAAAGTCATTGAGAGATCTGGATCTTTATAACACAAATGTAACAGACAAAGGAATTCAGGAACTTGCTTCTATTGAAAGTTTAAGGATGCTGCTGCTTCATGGAACAAAGGTAAC
>JBBRFT010000255.1:0-5199 GCA_038241375.1 Spirochaetota bacterium | reverse complement strand
CTTTCAATTTTCATGGTAATGTCTATAAAGACTCAAAAAATTTACCCGGGATATATAGACTGGGTATTAAGCGTAATATTCCTTTTCTTTACATATGTTTTTTTCGCTTTGAGGGGAATAATCCCTGATTTTTTCACAGTTATAGTTGCGAATTCATTAGTCAGCGTTGCGGGGCTTCTGAGAATAATGGGGATAAACAAGTTCTTCAACCGCTCTACACCCCGTGTTTTTTACACAGCGCCCTTTGGAATTTTTGTTTTATTATTCTATTTAAACTTTACCGGTACAACACCGATTATAAACTATATGATTGTCTCAACCTGCATTATTTTTATTGCAACCTATATCGCCTATGTATACTGGAAATTCATTGAAGTCGGATCGCTACTTCTTTTCGGCGCAACTATACTTATAGCCTTATTCTATCCGATAATAACCGCGGCAAGGCTTACATACTGGTACTTTAATCCGGGAGAGGCGATGCTTCTCAACTCAACTTTTCAGAATAATATTTTTTTTCTGATTAGTATTGGCCTTGATATACTCGGCGCGACTCTATTCTTTGCGATGAATGCATTCAGACTGACAGCAGAACTCGAAAATAAAAACATTGAACTTGAAAAAATCAATATTACCAAAGACAAATTTTTCTCAATCATCGCCCACGACCTTCAGGGGCCCGTGGGAAATATCAGCCAGTATCTTGATCAGGTAATTACTGACTACGGAACTTACTCTGAAGAAAAAAAGTTATTTGTTCTCGACAGGCTCTCATTAAGCATAAAGAAAACTTTTCATCTTCTTGTAAATCTTCTTGAATGGGCAAAAGATCAGACCGGTATGATTTCGTTTACTCCTGTTGAACTATCCCTTGCAGATGCAGTTGAGGAAACGATTAATGTCTATCGGTCTGCCGCATATAATAAAAAAATAACTCTAATCAATGCGATTCCGACTGAGCTGACAGTAATTGCAGACAGACATATGCTGGTAACAGTTTTAAGGAATCTTCTTTCTAATGCATTAAAATTCAGCAACGAGGGAGATTCAATTGAAATAATTGCAGAAGAAAAAGACGGTTTTATCAAAATAACTTTTTCCGACCAGGGCATAGGATTTTCTGACAAAGATATCAGCTCTCTCCTTAAAATTGACGGATTTATTTCATCAATTGGAACTGCTAATGAATCAGGTTCTGGTCTTGGTTTGATTATATGTAAAGAGTTCATAGAAAAGCATGGCGGTGAATTATATATTAAACCAAAAGAAAAAGGTTGTGATGTGATTTTCACTTTGCCAAATTGATTCCTAGAGCAGTTAACGATTGAATTAGACCTTGTCATTTCGAACGTATGTGAGAAATCTTAAATTTAATGCAAGAAACAGATTTCTCAGTCGCTATCACTTCTTCGAAATGACTGATTGTATGCTATTTCATTCGTTAAATGCTATAGTATTTATCTTATAAGTTACTCGAGTTAGTTTTTTTAATCAATTTTATTTTATAATTCTAATCTCCTATCCACAGAGAATTAAAATTTTATTCAAAGATAAATCTCTGTTTAAAATAATTTACGTAACATATAAACAGACCCGAAAACTAACTTTTAGTAGTTTCAAACTACAATCCGGCCGGTAGATTAATTTATTTAAAACGGCAGATAACAATTAAACACAGGAAAATAATTTTCATGAAAAGAGTCTTTAAATTAGCTTCAATGACAGCACTTGTCTTTTTAGTTACAGCCGTAGTTTTTGAACCGCTATCCTACGCCCGTGCCGGCGGGGGCAGATCCTTCGGAGGTGGTAGAAGCTTCGGCAGCTCCCCATCAAGATCAAACTCATTTTCACAACAGAAAAGCAATCCATCTTCTCAAAATCGAGGAGGTCTGCTTAAAAGCATAGGCGGGGGTATTGTAGGGGGAATGCTGGGGAGCATGCTCTTCAGATCTCTCGGGTTCGGAGGTGGAGGTGGAGCAATGGGCGGCATTCTCCAGATATTGATATTTGCAGGTATAGGTTATCTGATTTTCAAGTTTATCCGGTCACGGATGGGGGCTACCGCACCGCGGTCAAATTCTCCAAATGTACAAAGCGGAGGATTCTTTAAAGGGAATGCAGGTTCATCGGGAGTTTCACAATCTGGTCTTTCAGATATAATTTCAAGCGACCCATCATTTAATGAAAGAAATTTCAAAGATAATGTTATGGATATGTTTTTTAAAATCCAGGCAGCCTGGATGAACAGGGATCTCTCATCGGCATCAAACATTCTCGATGAAAAAATGAGAGATTATTTACAGCAAGATATTGATGATCTTAAATCTTCAGGTAAAATTAACAGACTCGAAAACATTGCAGTACGGAATATTGAGATCGATGAAGCATGGCAGGAATCAGATTCCGACTGTATTAAAGTATTGATTTACGCAAATATACTAGATTACACCGTAGATGAAAAATCCGGAAATATTATCGACGGAAGTAAAACAGATCCGGTAAAATTCGAGGAGTATTGGACTTTCTACAGAACTAACGGTTCAGGTCAGTGGAAACTCTCAGCCATTAACCAGAAATAAAATTTTATACAGTCTAAAGAGATTACATAATCACATTTATCTCTTTACGATAACTGCTCAAAAACCAGTGGTAAAATTGAACTCCGCCGCGCCTTCGGCGTGGCGGAGATAAAATGCAACCGGTTTTAACTACTCATCGCCGTTATCAGATTCATTGCTGTCATCCCGATCAGAATCTTCATTATCATCAGAAATACCAATGTCCTCCATTACTTTGCTCTGACGTTCCAGTGCCTTCTGAACTGCCGGATCTGTATAGTATTTCTGAATTACAATAATAGCATCTCCAAATTCAGCCCCGGCCATCTGTTTAGCCCACTCCCCTTGAAAAGCTTCATAATCCGTCACTGTCTTTAACTCATCAGAATCAGAATTATCTTCGGCATCACCATATTTAGCTTCAAGTGCCTTTATCTGCGGAGCAAGTTTTTCCAGTTCTGATGTATATTTATCTATAACAGCAGCAAGCTCTTTACCGCTCTTAACTTTACCTACAGACTTATAATAATTTACAGTAATTTTTGTTATTTTATCAGTGACTGCCTTTAAATCTGCAGGCATTTTCTCAACTGAAAAAGCTGCTCCTGTTGAAAATAAAATTATCAAAAAACCAATTAAGACCTTTCTCATCCCACACCTCTTTATTATTAAAATCTTCCGGTTAGTTCTCACCGAATATTTAAAAATATCAACAATAATTTAAAGCTTAAGATGGATTTGTTAGTCAACCGGCCGGTGGTTTGGGGGCAGAATCAGGAGGTAGGATAATAAAACTTTCCTCAATATTCCGGATTGATCCAAAAAGTAACGGCCTGATGAAATCGGGCCATTACTTTTTATTATACCAATATAAATCTGTCTATCAGGTTCTCTTTTTTACGTTCTTTTTAACAGGTAACTCTACTGCAGGCTCATCAAGCCATACTGGAACTGAAACCGCAGCAGGTACAGCCTGATAAATAGTCGGGCTCATATGAATTCCGAACCTGGAAAAGACTCTGGAAAATGTCCCTTTAATATCCTCTGCCACATAATAAAAGCATGGAACAAGAATAAGTGTTATTACTGTCGCAAAGATCAGTCCGTATCCGAATGCAAGTGCAAGTGGCGCGGTCATATGATTCTTTTCACCAATTCCATATATACTGGGGAAAAGACCCAGTACTGTTGTCCCCGTGGTAAGAATGATCGGTCTCAGACGTAAAACTGCCGCTTCTGTAAGGGATTCAACAAGACCGTGATTATCATCACGCTTATTGTTTATAAATTCAACCAACGTAACTGTATTGCTTACGATAACGCCGGCAAGACTGAATATTGCAAGAACACTCATAAAGCTTAACGGTTCATTATGAAGATATACAGCAAAGATTACCCCGATAACTGAAAATGGAATAGCAATCATAACAACTACAGGTATCATAAGTGATCTGAAAAATATTGCAAGTATAATGAAAATAACTATAAGAGCTATCTGAAAATAACGTCCAAGCTCAGCCATACTCTCAGATGTTGCCTCCTGCTCTCCGCCGTAGGAAACATAATAACCGGGGTATCGCTTCTCAATATCAGCAAATTTTGAGGCAAGCTCTCTATTTATCCTTACTGAATTTGTTTTTGTTAAATCAAGATTACCCTTTACCTGTACAATCCTTTTATAATCAAGCCTGCTTATCTGAGAATAACCGGGCTGTTCATGCCTCGAAGTTATCATCCCAAGAGGTATAAGCCCATCCTGATTATTTGTTATCATTACATCATTTAAACTTTTCATCTTTTTACGGGCAGCTTCATTGAAGCGGACTCTCAACCCTATCTCATCCTCTCCGTCTCGAACTGTTGTGGCCTTAACACCCTCAAATGAAGCGTTTATAGCCATTGCAACATCGCGCACAGAGACTCTGGCTCTTGAAGCAAGAACTTCATCTGTTTTATAGCGAAACTCCGTTTTACCATCTTCAAAATCAGTTTTGAGATCGTAAACACCTTCTACACCCTTAAGGTATTCAAGATATTCATTTGCGATTATGTTTAGTCTGGCAAAATCCTCTCCACGTATCTCAACGTTTACAGGATCCCCAACCGGCGGACCATGTTCCTGAATTTTTACATTAATTCGATTCTCTTTTGAAATCAGACCTTTTCCCTGAGCATCGGCAAAATCCTTACGCAGCTGAATCTGAATTTCATCAGCTGTTCTCTTCCTGTCTTTCTCCGGTGTGAGATATATTGATATTGTAGATTTATGAGTTCCGTCACCAGGTTTAGGATCGAGTCCTGATGCAGCCTCTGTTCCGACACGTGAATGTATTGTTTCCAGTTCATTCTCCGGCAGAGTCTGAATAATTTTTTCAATTTCTTTAATATCTCTAAGATTAGCCTGGAGATTACGGCTGTTTGGAAGATATGTCTTTACCTCAAGATTTTCAGATCCGCCCCCGGGACTGAAAACAAAGCCGACTCTCGGGATAAGAACAAGAGCTCCAAGAAGAAGCATAAATATCATCCCCACAGTAATGTAACGATGCTTTAATGCAACTTTAAGAAGTCCCATATATTTAAGCTGGACTCTTCCGAACAAACCTTTTTCAAGATGTTCACCATCTTCAAGAGCTACAGT
>JBBRFT010000254.1:0-5259 GCA_038241375.1 Spirochaetota bacterium | reverse complement strand
CACGTATCCAGTACAAAATATAATGATGTAATTATTGAACGTGAAAGAGGCTTTAATATAATTAATGATCCCAAAAGGACTATCGCAAAGGTCGAATATCAGTATAAAGTATTCTCTCCAGACTCTTCGGACACTTATAGTGATACACATATAATGAGATCGTTTACCCTTGAAGAGATCAGCGCCTTCATAAAATCAAACGGCTTTGAAATTAAAAATGTTTTTGCGAACTCACTAAAAGAAAAGTTCAATGAAAACTCAAATAAGATGCTGATTATATTTCAGAAAGAAGCTTAATATAAATAATATACTCCCCTGATTTATATGCTTTCTTTAGAGCTAACATCTACCAACATCTCACCGGCCCCCAAAACCCCCCGGAGGTGGGCTTAATATTAAAAGATGTCTGAAAATTAATTTCTAAAATTATATATGAAATTGTGTGGGAAATTAAAGTAAATACATCTTCCTGCTGGCAATTAATGTTAAACCCTAAAAGTTATACCCAATTTTAAAAGTCCCCCTCCGGGGGGTTTGGGGGGCCGTTGAATTGTGGGTACAAATCAGTTTATTAATAAGGGTTAATTAACACCCGAAAAAAAAGCCTGCTACATAGTAGCAGGCTTTTCTCCTCTTGATATATCTTCGGGAAGCGTTATTCCCCACTCATCTATAGTCTCTTTCCATCTGTCAAATAAGTCTCTAGCCATTTTCATATCTCTGAAAAATTTCTCGGGACTTTCAAGAGCTAAAAAGAAAACCTCCTGCATTGTGGAAACCGGATGAAATACCATTTCATTTCTAACATACTCGGGAATTTTATCCAGATCTTTTGCATTATCTTTCGGAAGTATTACATGTTTAATATTTGCTCTATGCGCAGCAAGAACTTTCTCTTTGAGTCCGCCGATTGGAAGAACCTTTCCTCTTAGAGTAATCTCTCCGGTCATTGCCACATCTTTTCTTACAGGAATTTTACTGTAAAGTGACGACATTACAACAGCCATGGTAATACCAGCTGACGGTCCGTCCTTCGGAATCGCACCTTCGGGAACATGAAGATGAAGATCGTACTCTCTGAAGACCGCATCATCGACGTTGAAGAACTGCTGATTAGCCCTTACATAAGTAAATGCAGCCTGAGCAGACTCCTGCATAACTTCTCCGAGTTTACCGGTTAATTTGAGATCACCTTTACCTTTAATCAGAGATGCTTCAATATTAAGTATTTCTCCGCCGACTTCTGTCCAGGCAAGACCATTAGCAAGACCTACTTCACTATTCTCCTCGCGGACTCCATGCTTGAATCTTATAGGTCCGAGATACTTCTCTATAACTTCTTCTGTAATTATCTTTTTAAAATCTTTATCATGTTCAACAACTTCCCGGGCAGTCTTCCTGCAGACTTTCGCGATTACACGCTCCAGACTTCTGACTCCTGCTTCACGTGTATAATGACGGATTGCATAGAGCATTACATCTTCCGGAAAATCGATATGGTGAGGCTTAAGCCCGTTTTCATCAATCTGCTTATTTAAAAGAAAATCTATGGCAATACGGAGCTTTTCCGGCTCGGTATAGCTTGAAAGCTCGATAATCTCCATCCTATCCTGAAGAGGAAGAGGAATATTGTGCTGAGCATTCGCAGTAGTAATAAACATTACATCTGAAAGGTCATAGGTAACCTCCATGTAATGATCCTGGAATGTGTTGTTCTGCTCAGGGTCAAGAACCTCAAGGAGAGCTGACGACGGATCACCACGAAAGTCCATGGACATTTTGTCTATCTCATCAAGAAGGATAACAGGATTAACCGTTCCGGACTTCTTCATCATCTGAATTATACGTCCCGGAAGCGCCCCCACATACGTTCTTCTATGACCGCGAATTTCAGCTTCATCTCTTACTCCGCCGAGGGACATCCTGACAAACTTTCTGTTTAGAGCTCTTGCGACAGATTTGCCCAGTGAAGTTTTACCAACACCGGGAGGTCCCACAAAGCATAGAATAGGTCCCTTCAGTTTTTTAGAGAGTTTATTTACAGCGATATATTCAATTATCCGCTCTTTTACTTCATCAAGTCCGTAATGATCTGTATTGAGAATATCCATTGCTTCCTGAATCTTCTTTATATCCTTAGTCTTTTTGTGCCACGGAACATCTCTCAGCCATTCAATATAATTTCTTACAACCGCAGATTCCGCTGACATTGGAGGCATTTTCTCAAGACGCTTAAGTTCCTGAAGAGCCTTGTTTTTCGCCTCTTCACTCATTTTTGCAATTTCGATGGAGTTACGGAGTTCGCCGATTTCATCGACCTCTCCCTCACCCTGCCCAAGTTCTTTTTTAATAACTTTCATCTGTTCATTAAGATAATACTCTTTCTGGGTCTTCTCCATCTGCTTGCGCACCTGACCCTGAATCTTTTTCTCAATGTACATAACTTCTATTTCACCATTAATATACTCAATGAGCTTGTTAACGCGTTCTGCGGGATTACCTGTTTCAAGCAGAGTCTGCTTGTATTCAATTCTCATTTCGATATGAGAAGAGATAACATCACAAAGCTGAGATATGTCTTCAATGCTTTCACAGGAGGTTAAAGCCTCTTTCGGAACTTTTTTGTTCAGTTTAATATATTTTTCAAATACTTCAAGTATTGAAGCTTTAATCGCATGTTTATCCAATTCACTGTCGATCTGTCTTTCTATTCTTTTAATATTTACTCCGATGTGATCGTCACCCTTTGCCCAGTCGGATACGAAACATCTTGTTATACCCTCAACGAGTACTTTTATTGTACCATCGGGGAGTTTCAGAAGCTGAAGTATCTCAGCGACAGTTCCAACCTCATAAAGATCATTTTTTTCCGGTGAAGCATTTTGCGCGTCTTTCTGAGTTAAAAGAATGATAAACCTGTCCTCTTTCATCGCCCGGTCAAGAGCATTAACAGATTTCTCTCTCCCTACAAAAAGAGGTATTACCATATAAGGGTAAACCACTACATCCCGAAGCGGAAGCAGCGGATACTTTTTATCAAAATCTATAATTCTATTTGCCATCAGTTCCTCTGTTAACCGTTAAGCTGTTTTTTCTTTCTTGCTGTATTTGATCACAGGCTTGGTCTGCTTAACAACCATATCTTTAGTAATAATAATTTTATCTATATTGTTGTCGGAAGGGATTTCATACATCAGATCGAGCATAAGCTGCTCGAGAACAGATCGGAGACCTCTGGCACCTGTCTTTCGTTCAAGTGCAATTCTTGCAATCTCTTCTATAGATTCAGTCTCAAATTCAAGTTCAATCTCTTCAAAAGAGAAGATCTTCTGATACTGCCGTATTATTGAATTTTTCGGTTCAGTGAGAATTCTTACAAGTGCTTTGTGATCCAGCTCATGGAGGTGCGCCATTACCGGTACGCGGCCTACGAACTCAGGGATAAGACCATATTTGATAAAATCTTCAGGAGTCAGATTCTTTGCAACATCAATATTTTTAATATCACTGGTTGACTGAATCTTTGCACCGAATCCGAGAGTCTTATTCCCCAATCGCCCCTGTACAATCTTGTCGAGGCCTATAAAAGCTCCGCCAAGTATAAAAAGAATATTCGTTGTATTGATTGTAATAAATTCCTGATGAGGATGCTTCCGCCCGCCCTGAGGAGGAACATTAGCTAAAGTCCCTTCTATAATTTTAAGTAGCGCCTGCTGCACTCCTTCACCTGAAACATCGCGTGTTATAGAGGGATTATCGGATTTTCTTGAAATCTTGTCGATTTCATCTATATATATAATCCCGATCTCTGCTTTTTTGATATCACCATCGGCATTCTGTATAAGTCGAAGCAGAATGTTTTCAACATCTTCTCCCACATAACCTGCCTCAGTTAATGAAGTAGCATCAACAATTGCAAAAGGTACTTTCAGAAGCTTTGCCAGAGTCTGGGCGAGAAGTGTTTTTCCAGATCCGCTTGGCCCCGCAAGAAGTATGTTACTCTTTTCAAGCTCGACGTCATTTTTAGAAAGATTTTTGTTTGATGATATTCTCTTGTAGTGATTGTAGACAGCGACAGCTAGTATCTTTTTAGCTTCATCCTGATCGATAACATACTGATCAAGAACTTCTTTTATTTCTTTCGGTTTCAGAAGTGTTGTAAAATTATGATCAAAATTTACATCAACCTCCTCCACCAGTATTTCGTTGCATAGTTCAATACATTCATCGCAAATATATACATCGGGGCCGGCCACGAGTTTCTTCACAGTCTCCTGACTTTTACCGCAGAATGAACAAGTTAATGATGATGCAGTATCTTTCTTTTTTGTTGTCATATACTTACCTATTTTTCTGTTCTTTCGATTACCTTATCGATAATCCCATATTCCATTGCTTCTTGAGATGACATAAAATTATCTCTATCCATATCTTTTTCTATTACAGAAATATCTCTGCCTGTATGATGCGCATATATACCATTTAATCTCGCCTTAACTCTTATGATCTCTTTAGCATGAATTTCAATATCTGAAGCCTGACCCTGGAAACCGGCTGAAGGCTGGTGAATCATAATTCTGGCATTAGGGAGAGCGGATCTTTTCCCTTTAGCTCCGGCG
Source organism: Spirochaetota bacterium (assembly GCA_038241375.1). GTDB lineage: Bacteria > Spirochaetota > UBA4802 > UBA4802 > UBA5550 > WRGT01. Next base: position 640 of record JBBRFT010000254.1, on the reverse strand, counting down.
GCAAGAAGGAGTGAACCCATTGATGCAGCCTGACCAAGACAAATAGTTGCAACATCACACTTAATATACTGCATTGTGTCGTAAATGGCCATACCGGAAGTTACAACACCGCCAGGTGAATTGATATAAATAAAAATGTCCTTATCCGGGTCTTCAGCTTCAAGAAAAAGAAGCTGCGCGATAACCAGACTTGCAATATGGTCATCAATAGCTTCTCCTAAAAAAATAATTCTATCTTTAAGCAGTCTGGAATATATGTCATAAGAACGCTCCCCTCTGCTTGTTTGTTCTACTACTATCGGTACAAGACTCATGTGTAATACACCCCTTTTTTTGATTTAGGTCTGCTAATTTTCAGGTGAAGTTAAAGTATTCATAGATTATAGTATACTTATCGGATTGTCGGTTAATTTTTTTTTATAATAAATGCTGATAGACCGGATCAAATTTACTTTTATTTAGATTTTAAAATAATCATAAATCGATTAATCCGGCCTATCAGAGAAATAATTCATTACATTCTGCTTTTTGCAAACTCTTCAAGAGAAACTGCAGGGAGTTTTTTAATTTTTGCCTTAGAATAAACAACTTCCATTGCACTATCGAGAATGATATCATTCTCGATATTTGGACGACTCTG
>JBBRFT010000253.1:0-5274 GCA_038241375.1 Spirochaetota bacterium | reverse complement strand
TTTTTAAATTCATATAGTCAACTTTTGCCACGCGGTTCAGAGGCATGTTCCCCGACTCCAGAATTACTGCATATGAAGGTCTGGAATAAGAGGATATATCACTACAGGAATTAATGACCTCTTCCGGAGTAATCGATGATCCCGGTGAAGGTTCTACAAAAGCAATTATTGCCTCCATGTATATGTCATGGGGCACACCGACACATGCTATTGATGACGCTCTTGCTCCAAGTTTCTGAGATATATGATTAACAACATCCTGCGGATATACCTGATAGCCTTTTGGTTTAATTACAAACTTTGCCCGTCCTACAAAATGAAGTCCTTCATTATCATAATATCCGAGATCTCCAGTGTAACAGACCCGATCTTTAGATACAGCCTTTGCTGTATTCTCTTCATCCTTATAGTATCCGAGAAAAATCTGCGGCCCGGCAAAGCATATCTCTCCAATTTCTCCTGACGGAAGCTCTTTCCCCGCCAGTCTTTCTCTTGTCATCGGTTCACGTATACTTATAGGAGTAAGCTTCATGTCGTAGCCAATACTTCTGGCAATCTCCGTTACCATTGCATCAACATCGGTATATGTACAGAAACCCGCAGTCTCTGTAAGACCAAGTCCTGTACCGATTTTTGGTGCCATAGCCTGCATCTTTTTCAGAAATTCAACCGGAACCTCCTGCCCGCCGTAAAGAATAAAACGAAGCGATGAGAGATTATACTTTGCGTAATCCGGTAACTGCCATTCAAGATTAAAAAGAGCTGGAATCTGACCGATAACTGTGACCTTCTCCTGCTCAATGGCCTTAAGGCTCTTCTCGGCGTTGAATATATGAAGAATTACCGACTTGCACCCTCCGTATATTGAAGTGGCAAGCTGTTCTGTGATACACCCCACATGCGACGGAGGAAGATTTACAAGCATTGCATCTTCAGCAGTGAGCTCAAAGGCGACGGAGAGTCCGATATTCTGGATTAATATATTTTCGTGGCAGAGCAGAGCCGGCTTCGGTGAACCTGTTGAACCGGTTGTAAATATGATCAGAGAGGGATCTCTCCTCTCAACAAGTTTACGGGCTTTTTTGACAGCACCTGTAAAAAGACTTTTAATAAATATCTTTTTTATATCTTTTGCAAATTCAGCAATACCCGTTACACCCTCCATAATAAATTCCGGTTCCTTCTGAAACTGTACCCATAGTTCAACACCTTTAACACTATTCTTTACTTCAGTTATTATAGGACGGAAGTCTGCAAGAGGAGTTTTCCCCAGAAAGAAGTATCCCTTAGGTTTGATCTTTTCAAAGCAGTATATGATCTCCTCCCCCTTCAATCTCAGATCAAGAGGAGCAATTATTATTCCGGTTCTGTAGCACGCATAGATAAGATATACATGCTCTTTAAGCAGAGGTAGAGATGTGGCAATGATATCACCCTTTTTAAATCCGCATGAAAGCAGTTTTGCCGCAAAGGCGTTCACTGACTGGTTAAACTTCTTCCAGCTGATAACCTCGCCGGTGTCGAATTCCGCCAGTGCTGTTGAATTTTTTCTTTTCTTTGAGTAGAGGTGGACATAGTCAGCAAGATTTGGAAGCAGGTTTTCATATTGTGAAGCCGCAAGAGCTTCTTTCTTCTCTTTCATTGGTCAGCTCCTTAATTATACAATTTGGTAAAATTGTATTAAACAATAGAGCAATTACAAGTATTATTTATAAATTTTACAAAAAGTTAGATTTTATGCAATATTCATTACACGATGTACAGTTTTTAATGTATTTCACTACAACGCGTTGCTTTATTTGTAATTTTACATAGTTAAACAATTACTTTTATTCTAAGATAAAGTTTAGGATAATACCTCGTGAAGATACTACCGAGCATCGCCATCATCTCTCTGAAGACCCCTAAATCCGGGGGATTTAGGGAGCATCGCAAAACAGTTACGTCATTGATAGATGCCTAACTGGAGTAATAAGTCCAAGTAATTAATCAATCTACGATGGAATTCCACACCTGAAATAGCATACAATCAGTCATTTCGAAGAAGCGATAGCGACTGAGAAATCTTTTTCTTGCATTAAATTTAAGATTTCTCACATAGGTTCGAAATGACAAGGTCTAATCCAATTGTTAACTGCTATAGTTAAGGCTCTGGAGTAATAAGTCTGAATAATTCATTATTCTTCGTTCAAATTTTACACCTGAAATATTTTTTAATAATGAAAACCACATCTCCTTGACAGAAATTTTATCGCGTGCTTCGAGTATATTCTTTATACACGAAAAAATACCACAGTTAACTCGACTGTGAATAACCTGAAAATAATGGAGAACCTAATGATACGTATTAACGAAAATTATCTTAAACTAAAATCATCCTACCTCTTTTCTGAAATTTCAAAACGTGTTTCAACTTTCCAGAAAGATCATCCCGAAATGGAGATAATAAGAATGGGGATCGGCGATGTTACACTCCCCCTCCCATCTGAAATTATCAAAGCTTTCCATGCGGGAGTTGATGAGATGGCTTCATCGAAAACTTTCCGTGGTTACGGCCCCGAACAGGGATACGATTTTCTGCGCGAAACAATCGCAGAGAACGATTTCAAAAGTCGCGGAGCTGATATTTCCGCAGATGAAATATTTATAAGTGATGGCGCAAAGTGCGACACAGGAAATTTTCAGGAACTGTTCTCAATTGATACAAAAATTGCAGTTCCAGATCCTGTATATCCGGTTTACGTTGACACAAATGTAATGGCAGGGCGTACAGGAATTCTAACTGACGGACGTTACGAAAATCTTGTGTATATGAACTGCACCTCATCAAACGGATTTATCCCTGAACTCCCCACGGAGCCCGTTGATCTGATATACCTCTGCTTTCCTAACAATCCCACAGGAGCCACAATTACAAAAGAGCAGCTTAAAACATGGGTGGATTTTGCACGCGAAAATAAAGCTCTCATACTCTATGATGCGGCATATGAAGCTTTTATTCAGGATGACTCTCTTCCAAAAAGCATTTATGAAATTGAAGGTGCAAAAGAAGTTGCTGTTGAATTCAGAAGCTTTTCAAAAACAGCAGGATTCACTGGAACACGATGCGCATTTACAGTAGTTCCGAAAGAGTGCATGGCTTATGATGCTGCTGGAAATAAACACTCTCTCAATGCACTCTGGAATAGAAGACATACAACAAAATTCAACGGAGTTTCATATCCGGTCCAGAAAGCGACTGAAGCAGTCTACTCTGTTGAGGGGAAAAAACAGGTTAAAGAAATCATTGATTACTACATGGGGAACGCAAAGATTGTAAAAGAAAAAATGACTGCCATGGGTTACGAATGCACAGGGGGAGATAACTCTCCATACATCTGGATTAATACTAAAACCGGTTCATGGGATTTCTTCGATATGCTTCTTACAAAACTCGGTGTAGTATGTACACCCGGCGAAGGATTCGGAATGTGCGGCAAAGGTTACATCAGAATAAGCGCGTTCAACAGCAGAGAGAACGTTGTTAAAGCAATGGATAAAATTTCAAAGCTGTAGAATAATTTCGCAAATACCTGAATCTCCCGATCAACCCCCTCTCCCAAGGGGAAATGAATTTCTGGTATAGGAATTTATGTTAAACCTGCAGAGTTTATGAAAAAACTCTGCAGGTAATGAGTCTTAATGAATATTAACGGACTTTCCTCCGAAAACAATCCGCATTTAAAATATTAATAAATACACAACTTTCCCCTTCATCGGCAGACCGATAATCATTAATTAATGGTGTTAAGCAAAAATATTCATTCTCTTCTGTACATTTTAAAATAACAAAGCAATAATCTTAATTGAAGAAGAGTTTACCGGCAAAGGTTTGAAAATTTCCTCCACGTGCTCGTGGCAACAGTAATTTGTACTTATGGCCGTTTGTTGTCTTTCCGCTTTTTTTTTACCCGCGCTCTCATTATTCCCGGGAGACATTCCAGCCCATGATGAGAGGTGATCCGCAGTCAGGTACATTCTTTATATGACACGCTTTTACTAAAACAACTTTAAAGCTGTTTTCCAGAATATTAAAAATCGGTTTCCAGTATACGCCAGTGCTCTCCATTGCTATGTGAGTGATGTCGTTACTGATGAGCCATTTCTTCATTTCAAGCAAATTCCCGGTTGTGGTTCGGAATGTGTGTACTTCTTTTTTAATTTGGTTTCCCATTATGCAGGCAACAGCGGTATCTTTGTGAATGTCGAGTCCGCAAGTATTTTCGATTAATATCTCCATATCATCCCTCCCGATTTTATTATTGTGTAAGAAATGTAGTTGATTTATAGGATTAATCAATATTATTGCATGTTAAGTTAAGCTAACTCGAGCAAGTTTTCATGGTAGCTTGTGACGGCTACGCCGTCATGTTGGTTTCCTAAAAAGATAAAGCAACTTCAATTAAGGCTTTTAGTACTACATTGAGTTACTGGGGATAAGGCTTGTCCTCGCAGTCCGTCTGGACTTGTTGTTAGATGATTTTATACTTAATAATTTCTTTACTTTTGTCAATTATCTTAAAACTCACTGAAGCAGGATCTGAACGGTTAGCCATGAATTTCATAGCAATTGATTTTGAATAATTTTCAGCATCCTTTACGGTATTCCATTCATATAATCCCTGGCATAACCCGGTCTCGTAGTTTACTGCCCAATATTTGCTTCTAAATCCCCGGAACCCCATAAATATCATCATTGTTTTTTTTGAAAATTTAATATTTTCTTCTGCCGTCATATCAATAGGCTTGAATCTAACCAAAAAAATCGCGCCGGGAATTTCTTTTTTATTAGTTTTTACTTCTACCCTTCTAAAAATTGTAAAAACTGCACCATTCTCCATTTGTATTTTTTTATTAACTAAGTTTTTATCAAAATGAAATTTTTTAAAAATGAACATTATAACGGTTTTAATAAATCCGATTAACGGGTTTGTCATTGCTCCTCCTTCTTTTTCCGCATAGCTTACATCATGCTTTTGGAAAGACAATTAAAATTTAATTTAAACATGTTGTATTGAATATTTTATGTTAAGAAAGATACTGATTCGTTCTACCGCTAAGTCTTAGGGTTATATCATATTTTCTTTTAATGTGGTATAAGCTATTTTGGTCAGCAGATTTCGACATCGTGTCGCTGCTGAAAGGCGTACCTCGTGTCCGCTCAACGAAACCGCTTCCCGCATACGCTATGGGGATTCAATTCTTAATTCTTTGCCAATCGAAATGGCGAAGTCT
>JBBRFT010000252.1:0-5275 GCA_038241375.1 Spirochaetota bacterium | reverse complement strand
AAAAACTTTTCTCTTACCTCGCTAAGAGTGAAGGGTTCGTTAAATCCCATATATACTGATCCATATTTTCTCTGAATAAGCTTTCTGCTTTTAATAAAACCCGATGTAGATTCTTTTGATTTCTCTTTTCCTTTAAGCTCTTTAAGATATGAATTCTCCTCGAGTATCCTGTCGTAATTTACAGTCAACGGTGCAAAAACAAGATCCTTATTGTACCCCTCATCAATCGCCTCAATAAGATACTTAAGCATACCCATTTTAGGTTGAACAACTTTCCCGGTTCTTGATCTTGTCCCTTCAATAAAAAATTCTATTGTATACCCTTCATTTATAAGAGTCTTAACATACTGTTTAAAAACAGACGCGTAGAGATTAAGACCTTTGAAAGTTCTTCTCATAAAAAAAGCGCCGGATCTTCTGAATATTTTACCCATAGGGAAAAATGTAAGATTAGATCCTGACAGTATGTGGGGGGGAATCAGTTTATTATGATAAAACATACTTGAAATAATAATGTAGTCCATATGACTTTTATGGCTGGGGACGAGTATAATCGGTCCCTGGCTGGATGCTTCACGAAGCCTTTTAAAATCCTCTATGTCGAAATGTATTCCGTCAAAAATTTTCCGGAAAAGATAGTCATTCGTTGCCTTAAAGAATCTAATATATACGATTGAGAAATCCGCAGCAATTTCTTTCAGGTAACCGTATGCTTTCCTTCTCAATCTTTTCTCTGGAGCTCCCTTCTCATTAATCTCCTGCTGAATAGCATCGAGAACATTCTTATGATAAAGAACCTTCTCCATCATCTCCTGCTGAGTCTTGATCTGCGGGCCAAGTATACTTCTCTTTTCGTAATTGTATATCTCCATAAGACTGTTACGCATCTGCCTGGCGAGGTGTTTTACATCATCTCCACCATTTGTTTCGATCATCTCTTTCAGATTTACAGGCATCCCGATTCTGACGAATGCAGGAGTTGCGCTTTTCCACATGGTAATCATACCTGAGAGAAGACCTCTGTCGCCCACTGCTTCGGAATTCAGTATAGAACTCGACTTTTCCGGATTCCGGTTCCAGAAAACCACCTGAGGGAAAACAAAAATTGGAACATCACTCTTTTTCTGCACTTCAAGAAGATATTCCAATGCGTCAGTTTTTATCTGAACGTACCGGCGGATAAAGAGCTTTCTGGAGAGCATAGAGAAACAGATACTCCCCTCATTCAGTGTACGTGCAATGTATTCATGATTAGATATAAACTTATGATCACCGGATTTGAATATTTTTTTAATATATGTCAAAGCTTCACTGTATAGAATTACAATCTTCTGGTAGGAATATGGAATAAACCCGAGACCAAGCTCAGGCACCGGAAGATTATTCTTCTTTAAAAGATTCATAAGAATATAAAGTGAGGTGTATGTTGTCTGCATTGAGGCATAAACAACTTTACCTTTTGCCGCATGTTCGCGGACTATCAGAACACTCTCTTCATCAAGCTCAATACGATTAAAAAAGAGCCCGATGAGAAATTTGAATAATCTGTACTTCTCTTTTTTAATTATTCCGCTTTCTATAAATGGTGAGTATAATTCATTCCCATTACTCATATAAACCCTGCCATTAAATTTCTTTCTCTGATTCTATTGTTTCAAACAAATCTCCGATTCCAACCATATCGAACAATTTAATAATCTTTTTACTGGTTACGATGAGAACTGTTGTTATTCCTTTATCAAGAAAAAAGTTTCTTAAATTTATAAGTTCACCAAGACCAAAACTGTTGAGATATGAATTACTCCTTAAATCAATAGCGACTTTGTATACATCATCCTTTATGATTCCAAGAACCTCTCTGCCGAAAACATCGACATCACTGCTTAAAAGACTCCCGTCATCGCGGATGAAACTTATAACCGGGACATTATTTACAAATATATACGTAAATTCCATAACCCATACCCCACATAATGCAGAATAAAAAATTAAGTTCAAGGCGCAAGTATTTTTTATTACTTTTACTTCCTGAATTAATTCAAGAATACTATTATAGTATATAGTAATTAATCCACAAACACACTTATAGTCAATAATCCTAAAAATTTATATGAATTATATAAATATAATTGTAAACATCTTTGTATAAAACCTGTTTATATTTGGTAAATATTATCCTCAATATACAAAGCGTCGACATAGCTTTTAAGAATTGTACATATTTTATACGTCTGCCAATAAAATAATTGACGAATGCTATTTGACTTTGTTCTCTGAAATTAATCTACATCGGGGTGTAGCGCAGCCAGGTAGCGCGCTTCGTTCGGGACGAAGAAGTCGGGAGTTCGAATCTCCCCACCCCGAATAGTTCTTAAAAAATTTAAATAATAGATAATCCCATAAAATGATATTATATCAGGGAAAATTTCCCACAACAAAAAAACTAAAAAACTGCATCATAACTCTTATCAAGGAGAAATTATCCGAGATTGAGGGGCGCATCTGCATAGATCTTCATGACCTGAATCTTATCCTGGATGAAGCTATTATCAATGCAATGGAACATGGCAACAAGTGGGATCCCGCTAAAAATGTTTTTATAAAAATATCACTGATGCCAAAGGGCATTCAGATAGAGATAGAAGATGAAGGTCAGGGATTTGATTATTTCCACAAATTCAAAGCTAACGAAATCAATCCGCCGCTCCGCGAAAGAGGGAGAGGACTTATACTTATTCAGCAGTTTTGCGATATAGAATGGCAGAATTGCGGAAACATTATTAAAATAAATATCCCCGTAGAAATGACAGCCTGATTTTAATTAAACATATATAAAAATAATAGTAACCCGTTGGCATCCTCCTTCATTTTAACACTCATCAATCCATTAACAACAGAGCACTTCCATGAACTTAATGCTTTAAACAATAGCTATTTACAAGCCTTTCAAAGCTCTTTCACGATTTAAAAACATAGTTTTTGCTTATACTCATTCGGGCAGCCCCAATAACTCAATCTTTACTGGGTCAAAGGGGCGATAGCCCCTTTACAAGCCCCGCAGGGCTCCCTGCGGTCTCGGAAACGGAGTTTTTAGGACCGCCCATTAGTTAATAAACTCCATTTTTACATCATTATTTCCGATAATATAAATGGATATAAATAGATCTGAGGTTTTAATTTTAATGAAAAATAGAAGTGTTAAACCGTTTTTGATAATAGCGGCAGTCATTTTATCTGTACTCCACCTACAGGCTGCTTCAACTTTAAATGAATCTTTTTTAAAAAGCATAAATACTGACGGAGATGAAACCTCGTGCGCCCTGTCCGGCGACGGTAATTTTTTTATATTTGCAAGAAAAATGAAAGGGGGAGTGAGCAGCGATTTATACTACGCCGAGTTTAAAAATAAAAAATGGACGGAAGCAATGCCTTTTTCAGTACTGAATTCAGATTCAGATGAAATATCTCCTCACGTCTCGAAGGACGGCAAATTAATCATGTTTTCCTCTAACAGGCAGGGCAGTTTGAAGAACAGTTTATCTGACAAACCTTCATATGACATATATTACTCCGAGAAGAACAATGATGTATGGGAAAAACCTCAGCTTTTGTTCGGTGCAGTGAATTCAACTCATGACGAATTCAATCCCTTTATCACAGAGGATGGCAAAAGCCTCTACTTTACCAGATCACCATTCAATGACAGCTCAATAACGAAAATAATAAAAGTAACCAATAAAGATGACTCATGGGAAGATATCCGCACTGTCGAAATTTCAAAGAATGAAGTTGCCCGAATATACATGTACAAAAAAGCTTTTAACAGACCGGGGTCATTCGCTTCCGGATTCAGAAAAGATGATTCAAAAACCCGTGATATTTTTTATATTGAGGATTCAGATAATGAAATTAGAGAACTCCAGGGTTTAAAAGATCCTGTAAACAGCAGCGGTGATGAAATATCAATAACAGAATTAAGCAGTGATTCAGTTATTATTGCATCAAATACTAACGGTATAAACGGCAGCTACGACTTTTTTATCAGAAAAATCCGCCAGGATTCATTAAATACATCTCCTGAAGTATTCACTTTAAAAATAGATTCTGCCGATTACAAAAAAACTGATGAAATTAAAGTAAAAATTCTTTATTTTAAGTCACTCGAGAAAAATTCCTGGCCGGTACGTTTTGAAACTATGACCCCAGATTCGAAAGGCATAATAAATATAAAAGCCGATTCCGATATAAAAAGGATTCTGGTTATTCCGTCTGAATCGGGTATGAAACCTTTTGCTGTAGAATTTTTCACTGAAAAAAATACAATCCACACGGCCGAAATTAAAATTGTTAATTCCATTGATACGGAATTTACAATTCAGTATATTTATTTCAATTTCAACTCAAGTGAAATAAGATTAACCCATATTCCTTATATTCATTCTCTTATAGAATATTTGCGGAATAACGGATCAGCTCTGCTAATACTTGAAGGATTTTCGGACGGTATAGGATCGTATAAAGCAAATATAGATATAAGCCTCCGAAGAGCAGAAAAAGTTAAAGATTATATAATAAAATCCGGGATTAATAAGGATCGAATACAGACCAGAGGTTCAGGCTACAGGAAAGAAAAGAAATCTGATACAGCTCAGTATAATAGAAGAGTTGAATCGACTATTATCAATCAGCAAAGGGAATAGGGTTGTTTATTATAGCAGGTTTTCTTATCATTTAAAAATATTATATCACTCCGCCGCCTTTAGCGGCGAAGTGAGTAGAATAATTTAATTATTTACCGAGAAGATTATTTTTCAATGAACCCTGAATCGGTTTTGAAGAGAGAAAAATTCCCCAGAAAGCTTTTTTAGTCTGAAGACCTTTAAGAGTTCCAAGAACCTTAGCCTGGCCGCCTTTCACAGAATGAACAATTGTTATACCTTTTCCAGCTTCATATCTGTGCGAAAAAGTATCCCCTTCTGCTATTACTACATTGTTATAAAGAGCAACAAAAGCCAATTTATCAGGTGTAGGATAACCTGCTTTTGCGGACTGATCAAATCCATCGGTTATAGCAGAAATAAGTTTGTCTTTAGTAATCATTCCTGATGTGATGTATAGATCAATTGCCATCGGCTGGTCTGCATCAATTATCTGTGTATCAGCGGCGCCCTTAAGTTCCTGTGGAACATAAAGTGTTGCCCAGTATACCTTCATCATGAATTTTGTTCTTGAGCCTGCTCCGTTTTTAACAATCTCTTTCCCGCCAAGAGTTAAA
>JBBRFT010000251.1:0-5311 GCA_038241375.1 Spirochaetota bacterium | reverse complement strand
CAATTTAATTTTCTGGCACACTGCGCGGCGCGGTGTGTTTTATGTGGGGTTTACGGGGGCCACCCCCCCCGTAAACCCCCACTTCAGCGTATGCGAAGCATACGCACCCTTGAAAATAATTCGCTGTTTATCAAGAATAGTATTTTATTTTTTAACTCATTAATATACTCATAGAGTCAAGGGATAAAATTATTTTATGAAAGTTTTATTGCTTGATTAAAATCGAATGTTTTATAATTATAGCAAATATTAAAATTGAGGAGATACTAAAATGCCAGGGAAACTTAAATATACCCCAATACTGTTTCTTATACTTATTTTAAGCTCATTTTCATGCGGCGAAAAAAACAAAGAGATTACTTCTTCAAGTAAGGAAGTAAAATGGGAGACAATATCAGACGGACTTAAAAATGCCGAAAATTTGAATAAACCTGTTTTAATATTTTTCTACACCGACTGGTGCATATACTGCAAAAAAATGGATTCTGAAGTCTTTAACGACTCTGAAGTTTCGGAATATATGAATGGAAATTATGTAAGCGTGCGAGTTAATCCGGAAAAAGAGGGGGAACAGATAGAAATTATGGGGAAAAAAATCTCTCCGGCTCAGCTCATGGCTTATACAGATTCAAACGGTTTTCCCACAACACTGATCCTCGATGAAAAAAGAAAACCGGTTACTACTATCCCTGGATTTATTGAAAAAAAGACATTCCTTCCGATATTAAAATTTCTTAATGAAAAATGCTATCAGAAGAAAATATCTCTTGATGATTATATTAAAAATCCGGAACTCTGCAGAGCAAAAAAAGTTTAGAACTTAGGGATCAGCGGTTCAATGAAAGATTCGACAGGTATGCCGACATATATTTCGAGACACCCCTCTTTCAGATAACCGTTTTTCCCGGAATCGACATATATCTTCTCATCCATATCAAAATTGACGTAGGAATAATAAATATTAACTCCGAAATTCAGAGAACACAAGGCAATTTCAGCTCCAACCCCGATATCAAACTTGTAACCGCTGATACCTGTACTGTATATGCCGTAGGGTCCTGTATACCCTGATTTCTCACGGGCAGCAGGGAAAGCGGTTAAATCTCCATTGATCCTCCCTGCAAGTGCATAGAATGTAAAACCGCCGCTGGCTGTATAATCCTCATTCAGGTCTGAAGGTTCTATAAAGGGAGCATAATGTATTACAGGTCCCACCATCCAGGATTTGTAATCCATAACCTTATCCCCAAGCTCCACAGTATCGGCAACTCTCTGCTGAAGAAAATTAAACCTGTAGGAACCTCTTATACCGAATTTAATCGCATGCTCCTCCATTCCAAGGATGATAGGATCGAAGGGTACGATATCAAGAGTAGCGCAATAGGCGGTCTCGTAATGACTGACTTTCGGATCTTCAGAAAATGCGGTGCCAACAACACTCTTCTCACTTTCTATAATGTTCCCGGCAGAGGTAAAGGTGTACATTCCTCCGAAATTCAAATGGAGTACTGTATTCAGAAACTCCCTTGCCTGAAGTGCGGCCGGTGCTGTTAAAATAAGTATAACCAATGTCAATAATTGTTTTTTCATATTTTCTTCTATCTTCTTTTATTTTCTTTTATCTTTTTGTATTATGAGCATTTAACGAATTAAATATTAAATAATCTGTCATTTCGAAGAAGCGATAGCGACTGAGAAATCTAAGATTTCTCACATGCGTTCGAAATGAAAACGGAAACTTCTTCTGTCATTTCGAACTTCCTTCAGTTCTTCAGGTGAGAAATCTCATTTTTTACTAAAACTTATATTTCTGCTGACTTTTCTGTCAAGCGACATTATTTCATCATAAAACTTATCAAGTTCTTTATCAAAATCCATATTTTCTTTAATTTTTTTTAACATTTCTTTAAGAATCATAAGATCACTTTTTCTATCTACAACTCCCGTGTCAAGCACCTGTGAAATATAATCAAACTTATATTGCCTTAAATTAACCCTGAAGAAAAAATCCAATCCATAAATATGAAGAACCCTGGATACTGAACTTGCACTCACCTCTTTAGAAAACTCATCAATAAGAGGTGAATCAACAGCTCTTACAGGCTTCTTCTGCTTCACAACAGGCTCCACAACCTCCACCGCAGCCTTTTTATCACTGGAATACTTATTAATCAGATCCTCATTTAAAGACAGCTGAATTTTAAGATTCTCCTCTTTCCACTCCTCCGTGTATTCTTTGTAATCCCTTTCAAGCAGCCTGGCAAATTCATCAAGCATTATAGCTTTATTAAGAAGCTTCCCCATGGGGGTATGATTAATATATTGAAGCTGAGGTATCTTCTCTTTGATAATCTGACCTGAAGATTTTCTTCTGCCGGATTCCTTTTCGTAATCATCCATAAGAGCCCGATGATAAAGATCCCTCATCTTCTGAATACTGAGAAGATCGGCATCGACATATCCGAAAATTTTATCAACTTTATTATTAACGTCTTCGCGTGAAATCTCTATTGTAAATATCTTGTGTGATTCTTTAAGAATACTTATTATCAGTTCAATTTCAAGAACACTGAGCCCTAGAAGCGACTCCGTCTCCTTGAGAAAAACATCCGAATGAGGAATTGAATTAATATTATATTGGCAATTAATTGCTACAATTCTTTTAAAGACCCTGTCGACTAACTCTTTATTCATTTAAACCTGTTATTTATAATGTTTATAATAGACAAAATTCCACACAATCAAAAAACTATCGCAGTTAACGATTGAGTTAGACCTTGTCATTTCGAACGTATGTGAGAAATCTTAAATTCAACTCAAAAACTGTCAGAATCATGCTCATACCGCAACTACAGGACTGCAGGAGTATTTTATCACTATTTCATGATTGATACTTGCAATAAAAGTAAATAAAATATAAAATAGTTTACAAGCAAATCAAGCTTTTAAAAGCTCGCTAATAAAAAAAATTTGACAAAAGCCCTATCGGTGAAAACTCTTACTCTTATGTCTGCTCTAAAGGAGATGCAATTTGAAAATTAAAGGCGCCCAGATAATCGTTGAATCACTTATTAAAGAAAATGTTGAATACATGTTCGGTTATCCCGGCGGTGTGGTCATCCCTATCTTCCATGAACTCTATCATGCTCCGATAAAGTTTGTTTTAGGCAGACATGAACAGGGTTCAATTCATGCTGCTGATGGATATGCAAGAGCATCGGGCAAACCGGGTGTAGTCCTTGCAACTTCCGGTCCCGGCGCTACAAATCTGGTTACAGGGATTGCCACGGCACATCTCGACTCAGTCCCTCTTGTAGTTTTAACAGGTCAGGTTTCCACCAATCTTATCGGTAATGATGCCTTTCAGGAGGTCGATATTACAGGTATAACAAGACCTATCTGTAAACACAACTACCTTGTACAGGACATAAAAGATCTTGCGCGGATAATTAAAGAGGCGTTTTACATCGCAACAACCGGAAGGCCAGGACCGGTTCTTATCGATATACCTGTTGATATTTCAAACGCGTTATACGAATTTGAATACCCTGAGCAAATTTCCATCAGAAGCTATAAACCGACCTATGACGGCCATCCCGGACAGATAACCAAAGCATGCAGACTTATTGAGTCGGCAAAAAAGCCTATAATATACGCAGGGGGAGGAGTTGTAATATCAAATGCTTCGGAAGAACTGAGAGAATTTGTAAAGATAACAGGGATTCCCGTTACAACAACACTTTTAGGTATGGGGATATTCCCTGAAACAGATCCGCTATCCATGGAAATGCTTGGAATGCACGGCACATATTACGCAAACTACTCTGTTCATAATTCTGATCTCTTAATAGCGATCGGCGCGCGGTTCGATGACCGTGTTACGGGAAAAATTTCGGAGTTTATTCCTCACGCAAAGGTTATCCATATTGATATCGATCCGGCCTCTGTAAGTAAAAATGTAATGGTTGACATTCCAATCGTCGGCGATTGTAAAAAAATACTTAAAGAGATGAATAAAGAGATAAAAACTCCCGATATTACTGAATGGGTTAATGAACTTAAGAAAACCAAAGCAGACAACCCTCTTCAGTATGAGATGAATGAAAACGATGATATCAAACCGCAATATGTCGTAGAACAGCTTTATAAACTGACAGACGGAAAAGCAATTATTACTACAGAAGTAGGCCAGAACCAGATGTGGGCGGCTCAATTCTATAAATATACCGAGCCGAGAACATTTATCTCGTCAGGCGGTCTTGGGACTATGGGATTCGGGCTTCCTGCTGCAATTGGAGCACAGCTTGCGCGACCGGACAGAAGAGTTATAGATATTGCAGGTGACGGATCAATACAGATGAATATACAGGAACTTATTGTCGCGGCGCAGAATAAGCTCCCCATAATTATAGCAATTCTCAATAATGGATTTCTCGGAATGGTCCGTCAATGGCAGCAGCTTTTCTGGGACAAAAGATATTCCCACACATGTATCAATTTCGCTCCCGATTTTGTTAAACTCGCCGAAGCATACGGTTGTGTAGGGATTAGAGTTACTAAAAAAGAGGAAGTGGATGAAGCTATTAAAAAAGCGCTGTCCATAACCGATAAACCTATAATTATTGATTTTGTTGTATGTAAAGAGGAGAACGTCTATCCCATGGTGCCCGCAGGGAAAACCATAAAAGAGACAATAATGAGAGAATTAGCGTAGGTGAAATAATGAGCCAACATGTAATTTCTGTAAAAGTCGAAAACAAATTCGGAGTACTAGCCAGAGTATCGGGACTCTTCTCCGCAAGAGGCTACAACATAGACTCACTGGCGGTAAGTAGAACCGAAAGCGAAGATATTTCGGTTATGACCATTGTGGTAGAGGGTGATGACAGAATACTTGAACAGGTCAAAAAACAGCTGAACAAACTAATTGATGTTATAAAAATTTCAGATCACGCGGTACAGTCGTCTATCCAGAGAGAGCTTGCACTGATTAAACTGAACTGCCCCGCAGCAAAGAGAGGCGAAATTCTTCAGCTGGCCGAACTTTTCAAAGCGGAAGTAGCGGATATTTCTCTGAAAACAATAACATTTTCAATTAAAGGAGATTCAGAAAAGATTGACAGGTTTATTGAACTGGCATCTCCTTATGGCATAAAAGAGTCAATGCGTACTGGACTGGTATCAATCCTAAAAGAACGGGATTGATCAATTACACCGGATAGTAACTGCCCGGAAACATGATAGGATTTAATATCCGTCAGATATTTACAGGGTCCAATGGCGGCGGTTGGTGAGCAGAGACGAACCATAG
>JBBRFT010000250.1:0-5316 GCA_038241375.1 Spirochaetota bacterium | reverse complement strand
GCAGGACTAACTCTGGGGTATCAGTATGATGCGGGGATGCTCTCGGAGAAAAAAACTGTCCAGGCTCAGGTCCAGCATAACATCTCTGCGGGAGCAGTAATAAAACTTGACATGAGCAGAGTCTTCCTCCGGACAGGGGTTGAGTATTCGTACCCCTTTGATAAAGGTGTGGTTGTAAACGTCACTGCAGGGGATGTGCTCGGGACTGAAATTAAGTTTATTGAAGTCCCGGTATATGGCGGTATAAATCTCCCCATTCGTGATTTCGGAAGTTTTTACATCGGAGGGGGAGGTTCATATATTTTCGGTACCGGTCATGTTAAAACCTCCACCGGGAACGTCGATATAAGCGAACAGCTTTTCGGTTACGGAATCCTTGCCGGAATAGAATCTGAAATATATAGCGATGCATCGCTCCTTTTTGAGTGGGAGTATATGGCCGCAAGGAGTTCACCCGTCGCCTCTACCGGTGCGGCTTCCTATGACGATTACTCAATTGATTATTCCGGAAATAGAATCCGTTTCGGAGTCATCTACCACTTCGGAAGATATTGATATTTATGAAAAAAATAAAATATATAATTACTTTACTCTTTACTCTTTCAACTGTATTACTTCAGGCTGCAGAGGTATCTTTATCTGTGCGTGGCGGTTACTCTCCGGCTGTGGGGGGCTCCATGAGCACCGGATGGCAGGCGGATAATCTCGACGTTTATGATGGTATCAACGACATAAACAGATCTGGGGGCGGACTGGCTGTCTCTTCCGTGGAGGATCCATTTGGTGTCATAGCAGGTGCCGATCTACGTATTATAAACAATTCTGTTTATTACAGGGTCGGGATAGAGTATGTTTATATTCTTTCAGGCGGGACTGGTAAAACGCTTAACCCGGCCGGAACTGAAGTTGTTAAAGTTACATACAGTCAGTGGTCATTTGATGTGCCATTAACAATTGGTGTTTCCCTTCTCTTCTGGGGAGAGTCGCGTATATATCTTGGTGTTGGAGCAGCCTTTGCCTATGGAACATACAGCAATAGTTTCAAATCGGCAACTCTTGATCACAGCGGTTCTTTTACAGCTTACGCAGTCCCTCTTGTTGCTGAGTTTGGTTGTGAATACATGGTTAATGATCGGGTTTCATTAGGCTGTGATGTAAAATATCTTTACGGAAAGAGTTCCATTGTTAATGACGGAACAGATTATGCGAGAGTCGATTTTTCAGGCCTTCATATTACGGCGTCGGCGGCTCTTCATTTTAACATATAAGGTTAACCGGAAAATTTAGTGAAATATATTAAAATTACATTTCTTATACTTATTCTCTGTGCAGATCTCCATGCGACCGGTATTTTTAATCTAGGACTGATGGCCGGTTCCGCAAGTGATGCAGGTGATGTTGAAAATATTGCAGCTAACATAAATAATGAGATGAGAGTTTCCGGTACAGATGTAACAGAGCTTGAAACTACATATGCCCCGGTTTTTTCTGTAAATCTTGCGTACATAAATGATACACTTCTTGTTAAAACCGGACTCGAATACTCGACCAACAGTTTTTATGACTCGTCAGGTTCTGTTAAATCGGGCGGTGCTGTAAATAATGTAAAACTTAACTACTCCAGATTTACATTTCCTATAACTTTTGGTGTGGTGGTCCCTTTTTCGGAACGTAACAGGCTTTATTTTGCGGGCGGAATAAATATCAGTCAGATATTTATGGTCGTGAAACAGTCTAATCCCGCCGGTGTTATTCTTCCGTCATATCCAGACAGTTCCCATACGTTTTCCACGTACATTACAGGAACTCATTTAAAGTTCGGTGCCGAGACTCTTCTTGACCGGAATTACTCATTTGCTGTGGAGTTTACAAAGTATTACGGCAATACAAAAAAAGTTCAAAGCGAAGATGAAAACAGTGAAATTATGATGGGTATGAATGCCTTCGAAATTACTGCAGGTATAAACTACAATATAGATTTTAAAATCTGAAATATCTCTCAGGAATAATTATTTTGCAGAACTACATTTTATATTTTATAGCCGGTACATTTGCCGGAAGTTTTTTTTATACTCTCGCGTTAAGGTACGCAGATGGAAGTATGAAGGTGAATCCTGTTAAAGCTCTTTTTTCGCGATCGGTATGTCCGGATTGCGGAAAAGCTATCTCTGTTCTCTCTCTTATCCCTGTCATGGGATTTATTTTTTCAAGAGGAAGATGCTCTTCATGCGGTAAAAGAATTTCATTTGCATATCCCCTTATGGAGATACTGTACGGTCTCCTTGCAATGGCGGTTGCATACTTTCACGGCACTGATCTGATTTCATTATTCATCTATATGATATCAGCGGTATCTGTTGCAATAGCAATAGTTGACATCAGGACCATGCTTATCCCTGTGAGTCTTACAGTTTTGTTTTTAATATTGTCTGTTTATCCGGTAATAATGCGGGACAGTTATCTCGACAGCCTCTACGGCTTTCTGTTCCTGACGGTTTTTTTTCTGGCAATAATGTTTATCTTTCCCGGAGCGTTTGGAGGGGGAGATCTGAAATTATATGCTGCCGCCGGTTTTCTGCTGGGGCTTGAGATGAGCATTGTACTTCTTGAAGTATCTCTTATATCCGGGGCACTGTTCGGAATTGTCTGGGCCGGATTTAAAGGGTGGAGTTTCCGTATAAGAATACCATTCGCCCCATTCATTGCAGCGGGAATTATTATTACTCTGTTATTCGGTAATACAATAATACTTTTTTATTACAGGAATTTTTACGGGATTTGAGTTGTAATCAGTACCCGCAACTTGCAAAGTAAATTAATCACACATCAAATTGCCAGCCCCCCAAACCCCCCTCCGGGGGGTTTGGGGGGCATTAGGTGTTGGGGATTACTAATTCTTATCATGAAGCATAAATCATCTCTCAGTTAAACAGCTCCATTATCCCTTTTCCAGCCGGTTTCTCAATTACACCTTTCTCTGTAATAATAGCGCTGATATTCTCTGCCGGTGTAACATCAAATGAAGGATTAAGTATCTTAACACCTTCAGGTGCAATCTGTACATTTTTAATATATGCGACTTCATCAATGCTTCTGTATTCAATTACAATTTTATCACCCGATTCAGTCTGCGGATCAAGAGTCGAAACCGGCGCTGCTACATAAAATGGGATATTATGCTCCTTCGCAAGTACTGAATGAGTGTATGTCCCTATTTTGTTCGCTGTATCTCCGTTCTTTGCAATTCTGTCGGCACCGACGATTATTTTTTTAATTGTTCCGTTCTTCATGAAAAAACCGGACATGTTATCAGTAATAAGTGTAACGGGGATGTTGTCTTTTAATAATTCCCATGTTGTCAGTCTTGCTCCCTGGAGATATGGTCTTGTCTCACACGCAAAAACTTCTATTTTCTTCCCCTCTTCAACGGCCGCACGAATCACACC
This sequence comes from Spirochaetota bacterium, assembly GCA_038241375.1. GTDB lineage: Bacteria > Spirochaetota > UBA4802 > UBA4802 > UBA5550 > WRGT01. The sequence continues at coordinate 1,870 of JBBRFT010000250.1, read as the reverse complement.
CAGTGCTGTTCCGTAACCGCCTGTAGCAAGTGCCCCGGCGTTACAGTGAGTCATGATAATATCGCCATCCTGGATAAATTTCGAACCGTTTTTACCCATCTGTTTGTTCGCTTCAATATCCTCTTTCAGTATAAGTACAGCTTCCTCTTCAAATCTTTTAACTGCCTCTTCTATATTATTTATCCCGGAAAGAACTTTTTTCATTCTGTTGATTGTCCAGAATAGATTAACCGCTGTTGGTCGTGTATTTGAAAAGCAGTCGAAAATTTTATTCATCTCATCTTTAAAAGCATTGAAATTCGAAACTTTCATTTTTTTTGCACCGAGAGCAATACCCATACCTGCGGTAATGCCGATAGCGGGAGCTCCCCGTGTCTCCATCGTGATTATAGCTTCAGCAACTTCAAAATAGTCCGTATATGTATTGTATTCCTCTTTCGAAGGTAGAAGTCTCTGATCAAGAATAGTAACTGAATCTCCGTTCCATTTAACTGCTTCCATAAATACCTCGATTTTTAATTGTTAATCCGGCACAGCGTTTCGCACTGTGCCGGGAGAGAGGGGTTACGGTACGACGCCCCTCTCTCCCGCATATACATAGCATATGTACACTTGAAAATAATTCGCGACCCATCAGACCGGGTTAAAACTAATACTTTTTTATAATTCCCATAGTTAAAAAGAAATCATTATATTGTTTTCTCGTTTCTATTTACCTTATATTTTTTCATACGGATAATATTACCCCGGTCGTGCCAGGAGACTTCGTCCATATGTATTCTTATAATCAGCAGACCTCTTCCGCTATTCTTGAAAAAGTTTTCAGGATCTCTCGGGTCCGGGAGAGACTTGTAATTAAAACCGGGTCCCTGATCCTCTATTTCATAAAACACATATTCAGGGGTCAGTTCGTAGGTTAATTTAACAGTTCTGTCTTTATACGGCGAGAGGAGTCTTCTTTTTTCGATTTCGCCGTTAAACTCCTTCATCCCGCCGCTGTCCCTCAGAGAAGAATCAATTTCAAAATTCCCGTGAAACATTGCATTTGAAATCGATTCCTGCAGGGAGAGTGATATATTTTCTGAAGTTGTATAATTGAAAAGACCAGCCGGGACAAGATTTTTAGTGAAATTGAAACAGATTGTGTTTATCAGATCTCCATCATTGGGGACTTCTAGTACACACTTTTCGTACTGTTTGTATATGGCCATATTTTCAGAAAGTTTCTTCTGAAATTTTCTTTTAAGTATGGATCGGACCGACGATGTGAGGTCATTGATATCAAAGGGTTTTCGTATATAATCGCTTGCTCCGTATCTAAGAGCTCTAATCGCATCTTCAACATTACCATGTCCGCTTATAATCAGAACCGGAATAGGTTCATCCATGCTGTTGATTCTCCGCAGAAGTTCAATACCGTCCATCTTCCGGAGTTTAATATCTGTAATTATCAGGTCGGCATTATGATCTGCGTTCTTCAGATAATATAAAAGATCTTCACCCTTTTCAAATGAAATTACATTAAAGCCCGCACGTGAGAGCTTTTTCTGTATGGTAATCCGAATTACCTCTTCGTCATCAACTACAAGGATTGTTGGTAATGTATTTTCAGTCACTTTATTTGTCTCGCACCATTGCTATTCAGGTTTAATCTTCGCGTCGTCATTCCCTAATATCAGATGCCCCATTCTGTCGCGCTTTGTTTCAAGATAAAATCTGTTTTCGTCTTTTGGAGCCATTTCAAGAGGGATTCTCCCTTCAACTTCAATGCCGTATCCTTCAATACCGATTATCTTTTTAGGATTATTTGTTATGAGTTTTATTTTTCTGAGCCCAAGATCAACAAGAATTTGCGCGCCAATACCGTAAT
>JBBRFT010000249.1:0-5450 GCA_038241375.1 Spirochaetota bacterium | reverse complement strand
AGTCAAAACTTTATGAATATTCCATCCCGTATCACGAATTCAAATACTCTGAATCGGCCCTGTTTATAAAAACCGAGTATCTGAATTCGTGATACGGGATGGAATATTCATAAAGTTTTGACTTCTCTTTGGAATAGACCGTGGTTATCAAAACATCAATATTTCCTGTATTAAGATTTTTCTGCGCCTCATTCCATTTACTCAGTTTTATATCCGATATCCAGCCGATCTCTTTAACAACAGCTTCGGCAAGTTCAACTGAAAATCCAGTGGAGATGCCGGTTTTGTCTATAAACTCATAAGGAGGGATATATGAATCTCCTCCGAAAATTATAGTTTTATTTTTGTATATATTGTTTGCTTCGGCAGGTTTTGGAATGGCTAATAACACTGCGGCTAATATAATAATAACATCGGATACAATGGTGAAAATACCAGTTAAATTGCACTGTATTCTATCTGCAATCCGCTTATTTTTGAACATCTTCTTCCTCAATTACAAGGCTCTTGCAGCCGGTTTATAATGTCACATGATTTACTTAAAGTCCAGACGACAGGTGGACATGACTATATATAACTATATATAGATTTTAATAATTTTCAATTCAAATATTTAATAACTAATTTTTTTTAGGTATTTGTTGAACAACTTTAGAATATTTGGTATCCAAAGACCTGCCGCTTTACACGGGGTGAGGTTATTACGGGTGATATGTTATATCTTCAATCATATAATACTTTTCTGTAGTTGAGTTTTCTTTAATAACCGCGCCGATTTTATTCCCGAGCACCTGAGAGCCTATTCCGGAGAATATTGATATTTTTTTACATTTCATATCCGAATCGTCGGGGCAAACAAGGTGGTACTCTTCACTCATCCCGTTTCCGATATTCCGTAAAATAATTTTAGAGTTTATCGTTACGATATTCCCCTTTATTTTCTTTGCATCAACAGGTTTTGACTTTAAAATTTGCTGTTTTAAAGTCTCTATGAGTTTTTTTTCAGATTCGTCCTGAATGCTGTAGTTATCGAAAAGGCTGAATATTCTTTCACAATCAGTTTTTAAATATATACGATCATCCTTCATCAATGCTTCCTCCCGAAACTTGAAATAACAGGGATTTACAATTTTAGTATTACTAAGATTTATTTGTCAAATTCTTTATGGGAATATGACAAATAAAAATATATGACTACTCAAAAACCAGTGATAAAATTTCTATTCGCTTATTTTAGAGCTCATAATAAAACAATGTGACAGTTTTATTATTGTTTTGAACATATAAACAATGAAAAGCAGTTATTCTGGAAAAATTTCAGGTTTTATCCGCCATCGAGATATCTTTTAATCTTTGCATTAATCGCATCGGGTATCTTAACTCCCAGTGATTTTATTCGTGTGAGGTATTTATCAAATGATGTGGAGTGACTTGTCGTGGTCATAAATATTTTAAAATATGACCTTACTGATCCTTCAACTTCTTTTCTGAACTCTATTTTTGTATTAAGAAGATCCTCTATCGGAGCAATAACTCTGTAGTTGACTGGCCGGCACATTGCTCTATGAGTAACAAAGCGCTGAGTTATTTCGCATTCGTAGTTCTCATCTTTAACACTTTTTTCAACAACATTCAGGTTGATACAGTCGATAAGCTGATATGAATATCTCCCCTCAAGATGCTGATCGAGCAGTTTGATTGTATTTTTATAACTATCTTCCTCGAGGCATTCACCTGTATTTACGTCTTTAATTTTAAGATAAATAATTATATCGATATCAGAGCTTTCACTTGAAAGCCCCATGTTCAGCGATCCGACTATGTCAAATGCAATTTCGGCGTGATCATTAGTTATCTGCTCAAGAACGGTTTCCAGTTCCTGTATTCTTGTCTCGGATTCTTTTGTCTGGAATCTTCTGAAAAAATTTCTTATATCAAGAAAGAGTTCGATCTCAGGTATATGTGAGTATTTTTCAGTTTTCATATCAAAGTTTTCCTGAAGCTTAAGCGCTTGGAATCTTTCCGGGTCGATAATTTTTTCAATGAATCTGTCACTATCCTGAAAATATTCGGCGATTGGATAGATGTTGTTATTTACAAACTTCTGAAACTGAACTCTTGAGATTTTTCTATCATCGTCGTTGAGAGTTATTTCATAAAAGAACCCCCCCTCTGATACTTCTCCTTTTACCGTTGTTACTTCACCGAAGTTTGACGGGTTCAGATAGATAGGTCCCTCTCCCTGAAAGAAGCCCCAGTCTTCGTGTATGTGACCCGTCATGCATGCCTTGACTCTGCTGTTCTCGCAGTATGTTCTGAGAGCAGGGGAGCCCGATGGACCTTTCCATGAAAGTCTGTCGTGAATACCGTGGGGCGGCTGATGGGAGACAATGAAGTCCGGTTTTACCGCTTTGAAGAAATTATACATCTCGTTATTTTTGTCCGGGACGTTTATTCCGGCCTGGTATCGTATAATGTATCTTTCAGGAATACCTGCCGACCAGATATCGGCGCCTCCGTAACCGGCGAATCTTATCCCATTAATCTCATGCCACTGCATATGCAGATCGCGTTCGTGCAGCGCGGTAAAGCGGAGATTCATGTCGTAGTTTCCCGGGAGGACATAAATTTCAGAATTGCTTTTGATAGAGAGTATATTTTCAAGAACTTTATATTTCTGCTGCATAACACGGCGTGCTCTGATGGTGTACTGCTGATATTCAAAAGCCTTCTCTCTGGTTTCGGCATCAACAGTGGGATCGTCAATGCATGAGTCTACGAAGTCTTCGAGTATCTCGCGGCTGCGTTCAGTTTTGCGTCTGAGACCGTTAAAGAATGTCTGAAGTTCATGATAGTTGATTGCTGAGTCGAGATTGTAAAAAGGAATATCAATGAGATCACCGCCGATAATATAAACATCCGCAACAGTTTCAATCAAAAGCTCATAAACTCTGCTGAATGAGCCGTGTATATCAGTAAGATAAATTATTTTCATATAATATCTCTGTGAGTTATATTTAGTAATTCCGGTATCCGGGTATAGATGTAGCCTCTTAAAATAGTTTTGTCAATAGAATATTGTCTGAATTAGGATTTTCAGGATTATGGGATTCTTTTGATATATTAAGACCAATCTTATTCTGCATCAAGTTAATCCTGAAATCATAGGAATCCTAATTCAGACAGAAGAGATATTTGAATTGCTGCGTAAATATCGATTGTTATATACTGAAAAGATATTGCATATTACGTTGAATACTGTAAAGTGTACAAATGGAAAAGACAGAGTTTATTACTGATAAAGAGATTTATGAGAAGGTTATTCTTGAGAGAATACCCTTCGCGAAAAAATTTGTATGGATTGCCACATCTGATATAAAAGATCTTCATGTGAAGAAAGGGCGGTTAATGGTCCCTTTTCTTGAATTTTTATCTGATCTGATTGAAAAAAATGTTCTTATAAGGCTGATTCACGCCAAAGAGCCGGGGCCTAATTTCCGTAAAGATTTCGACCGCTATCCTAATTTTATCGGAGGATTAGAGCGGATATTATGCCCTCGTGTTCATTTCAAATCTGTTATAATTGATGGAACATTTATTTATACAGGGAGTGCAAATCTTACCGGTGCCGGCATGGGCGCCAAAAGTTCCACTAAGAGAAATTTTGAATCTGGAATTATTTCGACAGATAAAGTGTTGGTTAATCATGTAATGAATCAGTTTGACACCATCTGGATCGGTTCATTCTGCAAAGATTGTAAGCGGAAAGATTTCTGTGCCGATTATGAGATTTTTAAATAGCCTTGATTTTAATGCATAAAAAAAATTATATAAAATAAGTGTAGACTTTTTCTTTATTTATAATTTCATACAGTTGTTTCTGGATGATTACTATCTGTAATTTTATTAGGTTCGAGGTAAGTATTGTATTAAGCCCAGTCGGGATAAATCTTTCATGGAGTGTACTAATGGAATCATTAAAAAGAGTGTATTCAGCAATTGAGGGAGTCTGGTGGATGAAGCAGCTCCGGAATAAAAAAACGATGTCGCTTGGAAGTATTCTAGAAAAACAGGCTGCCAGATATAAAGATAAACCGCTTATACTTTTTGAAGATAGAGAGATCTCCTACACTATTTTTAATGAAACTGCCAACAGATATTCTCATCTATTTCAGAAGAGAGGATTCATCAAAGGAGACACCGTGGCTGTTCTCATGGATAACAGACCGGAGTTTCTAATAGTTCACGCGGGACTTGCAAAGATTGGAGTTGTTCCTGCTCTTGTTAATAATAATATAAAGGGTCAGACACTTGTTCATGCGATTAATATTTCTGAAGCCAGAGCTCTTGTTATCGGCGCGGAATATTTAAGTGAGTATGTGAAAATTAAAAATGATATTAAATTGAAAAAACCTGGTCTTGTATTTATTGAAACAGAAAACAGTAAGGTCAAAATTCCAGCGGGCATGGAGGATCTTAAGCCGCTTCTTGCAGGTGAGCCTGTGTCGAATCCGTCACTTCTTCCGCCAATTAATTCAAAGGACACACTTGAATATATATACACATCCGGTACAACAGGTTTACCGAAAGCTACTGAATTGAAGCATCAGAAATGGCTGCAGCTCGGTTATGCTTCTGGCGGATTTGCCATGAGGGCAATCCCTGAGGATGTGCAGTATCTGTGTCTCCCTCTTTATCACAACAGCGGTATAAACATAGCGTGGCCGACAACTCTTGTGCATGGCGGAACAATTGCTTTAAGAAGAAAATTTTCGGCAGGTAATTTCTGGGATGATATAAGGAAATATAAAGCTACTCTGTTTATCTACATCGGAGAGTTGTGCAGATATCTGAATAACCAGCCTCCGAAGGAGAACGATTCAGACAATACTTTGAAGTTTATTCTTGGTAACGGTATGCGGGGAGATTACTGGGAAGAATTTCAAAGCAGATTTGGAATTAAAAAAATAGTAGAAGTATATGGAGCAACGGAAGGTGTCGGTGCTATTGCTAATTTAAAAGGTGTTCCCGGGATGATCGGCAAACTTACAGTCGCAGGGATACGAATGGGTGAAGTTGCTAAATATGATATTGATAAAGAAGAGATAATCCGGGATTCAAATGGTTTTGCAGTTAAATGCGTAATAGACGAGACCGGGTTATTCCTTGCAGGAATCAATGATCTTAATCCGTTTTCGGGATATAAAAATAATAAAAATGCAACAAATTCCAAGGTAATTGAAGATGTATTCAAAAAGGGCGACAGATACTTTATAAGTGGGGATCTTTTCAAAGTTCATAAAAACGGCTATGTTTCATTTATGGATAGACTGGGTGATACTTTCAAGTGGAAGGGGGAAGTTGTTGCAACAAATGAAGTCTCTGATATAGTAAGCAGGTTCGGTGTATTTGAAGACTGCAATGTCTATGGAGTTGCAGTTAATAAAACT
>JBBRFT010000248.1:0-5497 GCA_038241375.1 Spirochaetota bacterium | reverse complement strand
GATTAAAATGGTTTCGGAATCTCTAAAATCGAGCGGCGGAGATCCCGTTACTTATCTTTTAGGTCAGGAGTATGTTAAGGGTCTTGTTAAGCTGGGTGAGTCTGCAAACAGCAAGTTTGTATTACTCCCTCCGGATCTTATTGAATCTGCAAAGCAGTTGTTTAAAAAATAGAATAAGAACCTGCATCATAATCATGATGCAGGTTTAACTTTAACTGTAAAATGGTTAAAGTTCAGGCTTCAATGCCGACTTTAAAATAAAAAATCCGATTATACCTGAAATAAGTGAGCCTGTGAGAATCCCCACTTTAGCAATATCGAGCAGTTCGGCTGAGTTAAATGCCAGATTTGCTATGAACAGCGACATTGTAAAACCTATTCCGGCCAGTATAGCCGCGGCGTAAATTTTTGTCCAGCTTACACCTTGAGGTTTTGCTGCAAGTCCCAGCTTGATCGCAATAAAAGAGAAAGAAAAAATACCGATTTGTTTTCCGAAAAATAGTCCCAGAATAATTCCAAGGCTTACCGGATGTAAAAGGGCTGTACCCAGTCCTTCTCCGATAGATACGCCCGCATTTGCAAGTGCAAAAACCGGCATAATTGCAAATGCAACCCATGGGTGAAGTCCATGTTCAAATTTCTGGAGCGGTGTAAGAATTTTTTCACAGTTGTTTTCAATCTCGTCAATGACTGCAAGTCTTTCACTGTTTGTTAATATGTTATTACCATGTTCACCTGCATTGTTGAATTCCTGGAGAAGAAGCTGGGTGTCTCCGGTAAACTTTTTTGTGTTAATTCGTGATGAAGCCGGAATGGTAAATGCGAGGAGAACGCCGGCTACAGTTGCGTGGACACCTGATTTTAAAAAAGCCAGCCATAATACAATTCCCGCAAGTGAGTATAGTAATAAATTTCGGACGCCGATTTTGTTCATAAGAATCAATATAAGAAGAATAACGCCGGCCAGCATTAAACTGTTCATCGAAATATTAGAAGTGTAGAAAACAGCGATAACCAGAACAGCTCCAATGTCGTCAACAATTGCCAGCGCCAGTACAAATATTTTCAGTGAAAGCGGTACACGTTTTCCGAGTAGAGCAAGGATTCCCACTACAAATGCAATATCAGTCGCCATGGGAATTCCCCATCCGGCTGAACCCTCTTTTCCTGAATTCAAAAGGAAATATATAGCCGCTGGAACAATCATCCCGCCCAATGCCGCTGCAATGGGGAGTGAAGCCTGTTTGATAGAAGAGAGTTCTCCTGCTATGAGTTCCCGTTTTATCTCAAGACCTACAACAAAGAAAAAAATCACCATTAGTCCGTCATTTATCCAGTGATGCAGTGTGTATTTTAATGCCATTCCTCCCAGGTCAATTGAGAGATATGTATTCCACAGGTGATGATACGAGGCAGCAAAGGGCGAGTTAGCCCACGTTAGTGCCGCAATGGTACAGATGATTAAAAGAATTCCTCCAGAAGCTTCCTGATGCAGAAAATTCTGCAGAGGATGAGTCAGTTTTTCAACAATTGTTTTGTCATTTTCGCTCATGTTTAACTTTACCTCTTATTGCCCGGAATTATTTAAAAATAGTACCATATGCTTTCATAATCATCTGATTTTTCACCGGCATTTTCCAGTCTTGTCAGATAATCGAGTATAGGCATATCTTTTCCAACATATGTTTTCTGGTCGGCAATCTTCTTTTCCCATGGATGAAATTCGTAAACCCGCGATCCGTCTTTTTCTATTGATATAAGATCTCTATGCTGCCACGCGTTCAGGTTGTTCTTCCCAAGTCCCGGAACGTTATAGACCGGTTCATCTGTACGCGCAAGACCCGGCATAAGTCTCGATTCCTCTTTCTGTTCCTGCAGCATTCTTGCTATTGGTATACGGTAGTCGGCCGTTTCAATTTTTCCTTTGGGATAGAAGGAGTAATATGGATCAACACCGCAGAGTTTAATTAGGCTGCGCAGATTTGCCGCTTCGAATCTTTTTGAAATATAAAAAGTAAACACAAGCTGATTATATACTGATATCCCCCGCGACTTAATTTTTTCAACAGCTTTCACAAAATCCGGAGTCACCTCGAGAGGGTGCTGTATATGAGTCATCAGGGCAACTTCCCGTTTACCGGGTATTCGGAATGATGCAATTATATCACAAAGTTCATCGGTGAATCTCATCGGCAGAGTTACCGGTGTTCTAGTACCTATACGTATTCGTTTAACATGCTCAATTTTGGAAAGTTTACTCATGATCCAGCTGATTTTTGAATCTGACATTACAAGGGGGTCACCACCGGTAATAAGGACTTCTGTTATGGCTTCATGTTTCTCTATCCACTGTATTGCTTCAATAATCTGATTATCATCAGCCATTGCCCCATGTTCCATGGGTCCCTTGATCTCCCAGTTCCGCTGGCAGTAAACACAAATTTGCGGACAGGAGTTGTATGGTTTAAGTATTACTATATTCGGATATCGTCTGGTGATCAGAGCAGTTGGTGAAGTGTCTGTTTCAAGCATAAAGTCATTTATGTTGTCATCTTTGCAGCTTCCCTGTGATGAGTCTATATAGCTCTCAGGGAAAAGTACCTGCATTCTTAATGCTATATCTTTTCCCGATTCGGGTTTATCGAAAAGAGACGCATAATATGGAGTGACCCCGAAAGGTATCCCCAGGCGGTTTACTTCTTTAATATTGTTTATTTCCTTTTCTGAGATTTCCGCAAATTCTGAAAGTTTAGTCTCATCCTTTGCAATATTCCTGAGTTGCCAGTGCCAGTCTTCCCAGCTGTCATTTTTTTCGTTCATGCGGTCGAGAATCTGATTTTTGTTAACCTCTCTCTGGTCGATAATTTTGTTGTTAAGTCCCGATATGTATTTAGACATTTTATCTTCAAGATGATTGTGAATAAGATCCAATTCTTCAGATCTGGCCTGAGCAGCATCGCGTCCTTTCAGCTCACCCGATGCGTGAAAAGAAAATTCGGTATTTTCGTGGAAGCGGAATTGTCCTTCAATACCTCTTACCATGTGGCATATTTCTGCCCAGAACGCTTCGGATAGTGATGGGTCAGGATTACCCTCTGCTGCATTTTTCAGTACGGTGAGAACACTTAAGCCTGAAAGAGTTTCGCTCCTTGGATGAAGTATACCTCTCCATACTCTTGCGCAGTCCCGTATAATTACAAGGTCAAGATCGTGGATGTCATTGTTCTTATCGGAGTATGTCGTAAAATGTCTTTCATTGATATGGTTGAGCAGATTATGCCTTATCTCGTCAAGATCTGCTCCGGATTTTAATATTGAACTCCATCTGTCTGAAATTGACAGAAAAAGTTCCGGTGTAAATCTCTCTTTCATATAAAACTCCTTTAAAAATTATAAGACTGTTCCGGTAATAAAAAAATATGATTTTTTATAATCTGTGGTACTGTGGAACAGTTTTATTCTGATTTTGTACCTCCGATGCATTATATATATTTATAATACAATACACACGGGGATTTAAATTTTTTTGATAGGCTATCTAATGATCTACAACTGGAAACTTATAACTAGATTAACTTAAACAGCGTTCTGTTACAATATTTTTTTAGCATATATTCATTAAATATAATGAAACTATACTTATTTAACATAATTCCGGTTTATACCGTACAATTTTGATAATATGACGGTTATTATGAAAAATAGAGGAAATATTTTTTTTTAAATGCTTGATTGTCACTTTTTTAAGTGTAATTTTGTTATATGGGAATTAATGGATTATTCTTTGCATATGGACGCTATTAAAGGTTTTATTTCAATCTTCTAATAGCCGGTTTTTTAAAATATTAAATCTATTCAGCTTTCCGCATAATAATCCGGCAGATGCATAAATCAGTTCAGGAGGTCTTTTTGAGTAAAGAACAAGAGAGCAATTCTAAATTAATAATAGTATCACACCGGTTACCGGTTACAGTTGCATCAGCTAATAATAAAATATCTTTCACTCACAGTTCCGGCGGTCTTGCCACAGGTTTGTCTTCATACAATAAAAAAAATAATTTTACATGGATAGGATTCAGCGGAATCCCCTCGGATAAGGTGGGGGATGAGGAAAACTCATACATATCTGAAAAATTATTAGATGGTTATAATTGTGTACCGGTGAGCCTGACAGAGGACGAAATAAAGCAGTATTATAATGGATTCAGTAATAATACAATCTGGCCGCTCTTTCATTATTTTCCGATTTATACAACTTATTCTGAAAAGACATGGCTTGCTTATAAAAAGGTTAATGAAAAGTTCTGTGACGAAATAATTAAACATGCCACAAATAATGATACAATATGGATACACGATTATCAATTGATGCTTCTTCCTCAGATGATCCGAGAGCGTCTGCCCGATGCCAGAATCGGTTTTTTTCTTCATATACCTTTCCCGTCATCTGAAGTTTACAGACTTCTTCCGTATAGAAAGGAACTGCTGTCGGGGCTTCTCGGTGCCGACCTTGTCGGCTTTCATACATATAATTATTATCGTCATTTTTTAAGCAGTGTTCTTCGTATATGCGGGAATGAAAATACTTTCGGTGAGATCGACCTGAAAACGAGGATGGTTAAAGCCGATGTTTTCCCCATGGGTATAGACTATAATAAATATTCCGGATTGAATAAAGCAGGGATAAAAAAAGAGATTGAGAAGATCAGGGAAAGGTCGGAGCACCTGAAAATAATTCTTTCAATCGACCGCCTTGATTACAGCAAAGGAATACTTCAGAGGCTTGAAGCCTTTGAATATTTTCTAGAGAAGAATCCGGAGTATCATGAAAAAGTTATAATGATACTTATTGCTGTCCCTACACGAACCGAAATAAAACTTTACAGGCAGCTTAAGAACGATGTTGACAGACTGATAGCCAGTATAAACGGACAATTTTCAACAATTTCATGGAGCCCCATACGGTATATGTACAGATCAATTCCCTTTAATACACTTTTGGCATTTTACAATCAGGCTGATGTTGCGCTTCTCACTCCGCTCAGGGATGGAATGAATTTGATTGCGAAGGAGTATGCCGCAGCTCAGACTGTTAAAAGCGGAGTAATAATTTTAAGTGAGATGGCTGGTGTTGCAGAGGAGATGGGTGAGGCTATTATTGTAAATCCTAACGACATGGCCGGAATTTCTAATGCAATTAAGAGAGCTCTTGAAATGCCTGAAGATGAGCGTAATTCCCGCATGGCAAAGATTAAAGAGAGAGTGAAAGAGTATGATGTATTCAAATGGGCCGATGATTTTATATCAAAACTTCAGAGTGTTCCAGTTGATAATACAAAATATGAAAAGATAATTCTTACCCGGAAAATTCAGAACCAGATTCTCGATGCTTACAAAAAGGCGGGATCAAGAATTCTGTTCCTCGATTACGATGGCACTCTTGTTAACTTCAGATCGAAGCCAGAGGATGCATTGCCTGATGAAGAGCTGTACCGGA